>NZ_JBKGYF010000103.1:0-5421 GCF_046546175.1 Methanohalobium sp.
TGACCGGTGAATACGGTGACATAACAGTATCCGATGAAGACCCGAGCCACTACTTCGGAATCAGTCCAACCATAGACATCGAGAAATCGACCAATGGAGAAGACGCCGATGATCCAACCGGACCAGAAGTACCGGTCGGAGACGAAGTAGACTGGGTTTACAATGTGACCAACACCGGTAATGTGGACCTTAGCGATGTGACAGTTACCGATAACCAGACAGGAGAAGAGTTTGTTATCGGAGATCTTGCAAGCGGTGAATCTACAGAAGTCAGTGATAACGGTACTGCACAGGAGGGCCAGTACGCAAACCTTGGTAACGTGACCGGTGAATACGGTGACATAACAGTATCCGATGAAGACCCGAGCCACTACTTAGGAGAGGTACCCTTTGAACCCAATCCTGGTATAGATATTGAAAAATCGACCAATGGAGAAGATGCAGATACACCAACAGGACCTGAAATAGAAGTTGGAGGCACAGTCACCTGGACTTATAATGTAACCAACACCGGTAACGTTCCATTGAACAATGTTCAGGTAAATGACAGTGTGTCAGGTGTGAATCCAGTATATCAGAGTGGAGACACCAATGATGATGGGGTTCTTCAGTTGAATGAAACCTGGACATATGAAGCTATAGGCACAGCAGAAGAAGGACAATATGAAAACATCGGTAATGTCACAGGAGATTACGAAGAAGAAATGGTTTCAGATGAAGATTTGAGCCATTATAAAGGTATACCCAAAGATGTACCTACAGCCAGTCCTATGATCACTGCAGGCTTGCTTGGTGCTGTACTTGTATTGTATCTGAAAAGAAATAGAAATCAATAAGATGGATAGTTCAATACTACCATCTTTTTCTTTTTTAAATAGTTTTATTTTTTCATAATGTCTTCGACATCGCTTAAAAATCTACCTTTGCCCACTTTTTCCATCACTGCAGACAACCTTTCTATTTGCGGTTTTTCAGCATACTTTTCATAAACTTTCATTACACTGTTGACAAAGTCCACAAGTTCATTCTCATCCATCAGACCTATATGAGTTGCTTCAACTAGTTCTCTTCCTGATTTACCACCAGCAAGAACCATGTAACCTTCTTTTTTGATATCTCTTGCTTCATTAGGGCAGGCTTTTATACATTTGCCGCACCCTATACACACATTGTAATTGGTATAGGACGTATCCCCTCTTATGCTTATAGCTTCAAGTTTACAGACATCTGAACATCGACCACATCCGTTGCAGTCCTCATTGACATCAGGGTATTTTACCCCATAGATTCCAATCTCATGGACTTGTGGTCTTACACATTTGTTTGGACAGCCACTAATGGCAATCTTGAATTTATAGGGTTCAGGTCTTTCTTTGAAATTTTCTTCCATCATTTCACAAAGCTGTGTAGTATTAATTAAACCACTTCCACAGTTTCCTTCACCCGGACAGGAAAGTGTGGCTCTGACCAGTGGTCCTTCAGAACCTGTTAATAGTCCTCTATCTTTAAGTTTCAAAGCGACTTCTTCGGTATCAAATCCGTTTATATCATGGATTTCAATACCACCTCTATTGGTCATTTTCAGTTTGGCATTGTACTCCTTTGCTACATCCAATATATAATCAATTTCATCGGTATCGTACCATCCGGAAGGTTTGGCTCTGATTCTTATGAAATAGGTATCGTCAGCCCTTCCTGAAATACCACCATGGTCAGCAAGCCAGTAGAATGAAACAGGTTCGTTGTTTTCTTTTCTTCTTTCAATTTCTTTATTGAATCTTTCTGTTTTGATATTTTTTAATTTATTAATTATTTCCATATCAACATCATTATGATTGAGTTCGACAGCGTTTTTGATTTCACCTCCTTTCTCAGTTCTTACTATAACTGTTGAATATCCTTCAAGACTGCCGACACTTCCAACAGAAACATCAGCCATATTTGCATCAAAATCCCGACAAACTCTACATCCAGGGGTTATTTCTATATCCTCAAGCGAAACTATCAGCTCTCTGTCATGATTTTTCATATATACTCTAAGCGACCCCTTTTTAATATCAAACTTTTCAACATCTTCTATATTTATGTCATACTCTTGTAATACGTCTTTCAAACTGTCATACTCAAATTTTTCAGTACAGAACAATCCAATCAGATACCGGATATCCGGCAACTTGACAGGTTTCCCACTTTTACCAAGTTCTTTACCATGTTTTGCAAGGTATTCAAAGTACTGTAGTTTTCTTAATCCGTTAATCTGGCAGGGCAGCCCTACAACAGCAACGTTTTCCAGCCCCATTTCACCAGCATCTCTTAAGGCATCTAAGGTGGAGATGGTGTACTTTGATTTTGCAGTATCCTTTAAACCTTTTTCATCTTTAACAACCATTGATACCGGTTTCCAGTACTCATCACCTACAACAATGGCACCATCGATTTTTTCATTATCAAGAAGGTATTTTAAAAATGAGGTTACAACTCCCCCATCCTGTCCTTTTAAAAATCCCTTGCTTGAATAATATTCATCTTTAAAATCTTCTCTGATACTTATCTGATATTTGCCTGATGAAACACGGGGACAGACTTCAAAACACATTCCGTTGCCTTTTCTCAGACAATCATCATTTAATAAAGGTCCATTCTCAAAATCTATCAGGTCATTGGGACAAACCACTGCACATGTACCGCATCTGGCACACATTCCATTATCTACAATTGTATTTTTTAATTTCCATTCATACATGAAATCTCCCCGTTATTTGGTTATTTTATCCGCAAATGCAAAAAAAGACTTATAAATTCTGTTTGGTTCATGTTAACCCTGTTAACTTTCTGGGTGCTGATAGTATTGTTAATATATAATTGAATAATCCTGTTGATTTTTAAACTGATAAAGAGAAAAAATAAAAGGTACTTACAACATAATGATGCTTTGAAAATCCGAATAAATATAAACAGATATCTTCATCCTATATATTAGAAATCATCAAATATAATTTTATCAAACTAATCATTTAATCAGGGAATAACAATGCAATTAAAAGTACAGCCACTTAATATTAAAGTCGGAAAATACAAAGTAGTTCTTAATTCGGTTGATGCAAAGGAACTCGGTGTTAATGAAGGAGACAGAGTACGAGTCAGGGACCATGAAAGCCTTACAGCAATCGTGGATTTTACAGAAGATATGATATCTCCCGGTATGGTAGGGTTATATCATGAAGTACAGGAAAAATTACAGAGAGAATGGACTGAAACTGTGGATGTTACACCTGCTTCAATTCCAAAATCAGCACAGGTAATTAAAAAGGTGATGAACAAAGACAAATTAACCAAAGATGAGATTTATTCACTTGTAGAGGGTATTGTGGATGAAAGTCTCAGTGATATTGAATTATCTGCGTTCATGACCGCATCCTACATTAATGATATGAGTGATGATGAGACAGAATGGCTTACAAGAGCCATGATTGATACAGGTGATAAAATAGAATTCGATACTCATCCTATCATGGATAAACATTCTATAGGTGGGGTGCCGGGTAATAAAATATCTCTTCTTGTGGTTCCTATTGTTGCAGCAAACGGATTGTTGATTCCCAAAACAAGTTCAAGAGCCATTACAGGGGCAGGTGGAACATCTGATTTGATGGAAGTTCTGGCTCCTGTCGAATTCACTGCATCAGAAGTCAAATCAATGACCGAAAAAGTAGGAGGAGTCCTGGCCTGGGGTGGAGCTACAAATATCGCACCTGCGGATGATAAGCTTATAAGAATCGAATATCCGCTTTCAATTGACCCCCACTGTCAACTTCTTGCATCTATAATGGCTAAAAAGGGTTCTGTAGGTGCAGATCAGGTTGTAATCGATATACCCACAGGTGAGGGAACCAAAATAAAAAACATTCAGGAAGGTCGCAAACTCGCACGTGATCTGATAAATCTTGGAGAACGTCTGGGTATGAATGTAGAATGTGCACTGACCTATGGTTCATCCCCTGTTGGTCGAACAGTTGGTCCAGCACTTGAAGCCAAGGAAGCACTCAAGGTACTGGAATCTATGGAAGGACCAAACAGTCTGATTGAAAAGAGTACATCAATTGCAGGCATGCTTCTTGAGATGGGGGGCGTAGCCGCCAAAGGACAGGGTAGGAAAGTTGCAGAAGAAACACTTAAAAATGGAAATGCATTATCCAAATTGAAAGAAATTATTGCAATACAAGGTGGAGATTCCAATGTAACATCAGAAGATGTACATGTAGGTGAATATACCTATAAGTTAACAGCGCCTACAGACGGATACCTTATAGAATTCAATAATAAACGTCTGATAGAAATTGCAAGACTTGCAGGGGCACCGAATGATAAGGGAGCAGGTGTCCAGATTCATAAAAAACGGGGAGAATCGGTAAAGAAAGATCAGTATGTACTGACAATCCATGCGGAAAAAGAATATAAACTTAAAAATGCGATTAAAAGTGCTCAAATGAAATCTCCAATTATGATAGAAGGTATGCTTCTGGAAAGGGTACCCAGTTATAAAGAATTATGAATTGCAGTGATTGATTGTCTATGACAGGAAAACAGATAGTTGTACTCCGTCTGGGTCATCGTCCTGAAAGGGATAAAAGGATTACCACCCATGTAGGATTAACCTCTAGAGCATTCGGAGCAGAAGGTTTGCTGCTTGCATCTGATGACGAAGGAATTGCGGACAGTATCGAGGCAGTAGCCAAAAGATGGGGAGGGGATTTTTACGTGAAGAATAATGTTAACTGGAAAAGAGAAATCAAATCCTGGAAGGATAATGGGGGGAAAGTATGTCATCTGTCCATGTATGGTGTCAATCTTTCAGATGTTGAAAGCGATATAAAAACATGGGATAAACTTATGATTGTGGTAGGCGCTGAAAAGGTCCCGCCCGAGATTTACAACCTGGCGGATTTGAATGTAGCAGTAGGCAACCAACCTCATTCAGAAGTTGCATCCATTGCAGTAACATTGGACAGGATTTCTGATATTGACACTTTAAAACAGGAATTTAAGGGTGCAGAATTGTCAATTGTGCCAACATCGAAAGGAAAAAAAGTCATCGATAATAAAAAACTAGGGAATATGGATATTGATTAATCTGTATGATTTTTAACTCTGAAGCTGGAAATCTCCCTGAAAAAGCTGGTAGATGAGAGCGTCTAATGAATATATTTGTTATTATAAAATCAACAACGGTCAAAAACTTATAAATATTTTCATGTTAAATAGTAAATCATGTATCAGACTTTATAAATGTAAAGAAAACCCCGATGTCTTTACAGCCTGTCTGACAATAATTAGTTAAACAATAATACGTACCATATTATTTTGCAGAATTTTTTGTTATTCTACAATACAATGATTGATTTTCAATCAATCATTTGTATT
>NZ_JBKGYF010000104.1:0-5337 GCF_046546175.1 Methanohalobium sp.
TCCCCATCGGAGCATCCTACAATTTTTTATGAATTACTTGATTATTAATCGTACTTTCTTAACCTGTCACTTTTTACACCCTATATGAATAAATATAACTTTATTCATATAATTTTAAAAATATCATTATTTTGTGGACCTACCTAAAATTTTCATATATTTTTTTATATCGTTATGAAAATATTAATTTAACGTATTGGAGTTCTTATGCATATGGTTTTGTAATATTTTTGTATCCTGAGATATTTTTAAACACCACTTCAAATGGAACATCCACAAAAAAATACGAACAAAATACTAACTTTGATTTATCTTCAGATACCATTTTTACTGAAAAATAAGCTTGGTTAACGTCAAAACTTTGAGGGATTGAAAAGAAATTAGGTATCCGAAAATCATGCACATACCAGATATTTTATTCTATTAAATATTTTCAAAATGAGCTAATGAAGTAGTTAAATACCTTTCACCGGTATCAGGAAGTACGACAACTATTGTTTTATTTTTATTTTCCGGTTTTCTGGCTATTTTTAAAGCTGCACAGAGCGCTGCTCCTGAAGAAATTCCTGCAAAGATGCCTTCTTTTTTAGCCAGTTCTCTGGCAGTTTCAAAAGATTCATTATTGCTTATTTGAACTATCTCATCTATAATGTTGACATTCAGTGTATCTGGAATAAATCCAGCACCAATACCCTGTATTTTATGTGGGCCTGGACTGCCACCAGATAATACAGGAGAATCTTCTGGTTCAACAGCTATAGCTTTAAATTCAGGATTTCTCTCCTTAATTACCTCTGCAACACCAGTAATAGTTCCCCCAGTACCCACACCTGCTACGAGAATATCAACTTCACCTTCAGTATCATTCCAGATTTCTTCAGCCGTAGTTCTGCGGTGGATTTCGGGATTTTCAGGGTTCATGAATTGCTGGGGTATGAATGCTTTATAATATTCTTGTGCCAATTGGTTGGCTTTTTCAACTGCACCGTTCATTCCTTTTGAGCCGGTTGTCAGAACAATTTCAGCTCCGAATAGTTTCATGATATTTCGTCTTTCTATACTCATGGTATCTGGCATTGTAAGAATCAATTTGTATCCCTTGGAAGCACAAACAAAAGCCAGACCGATTCCTGTATTACCTGAAGTGGGTTCTATAATAACAGTGTCTTCAGTCAAACATCCATCCTTTTCAGCGGATTCTATCATACTGTATGCAATACGGTCTTTGACCGAACTTAAAGGATTAAAAGATTCTAATTTAGCAATCACTGTAGCCTGAGAATCGCCTGTGATGTTGTTCAATTTTACAAGTGGTGTCCTTCCAATTGTTTCTATAATGTTGGTATAGATATTTTTCATACTGTTCCCAAACAATATTATTTCCTATGTTTTTTATATATTAACTTTGGCTCTTCAATGATTACTGTATTATCTGGAGGTACTGATTTTGTAATCCATACATTTCCGCCTATTACTGAGCGTTCACCGATAACAGTATCACCTCCCAGTATAGTAGCTCCTGCGTAAATGATGACACCATCTTTTATCGTAGGGTGGCGTTTATTACCACGTATCATGTCCCCCTGCTCATCTTTGGGAAAACTCATAGCTCCTAATGTCACTCCCTGATAGATTCGGACATTATCACCGATTTCACATGTTTCTCCAATAACGACCCCTGTCCCATGGTCTATAAAAAAATGGTCGCCTATTTCTGCACCTGGATGAATATCGATACCCACTACGCTATGGGCATATTCTGTCATAATACGCGGTATAATCGTTATGTTCTGTTTGTGTAATTCATGGGCAACCCGATAAATGGTAATGGCTAAAAGCCCAGGATAGCTAAATATAATCTCGTCATAACTTTTCGCAGCTGGATCGCCTTCATAGGCAGCATGGACATCAGATGCTAAAACATCGCGTAGTTGGGGTATCTTCTTTAAAAAATTAAGAGCCTCTTTCTTACCACGATAAATACATTGTGTACATTTCTCCCCGTATCGCTGGCAATCATGCATGATACTGTTAGTTATTTGTTTGGAAAGTTTTTCAAAAAGGTCGTTTACCTCACCACCAATCTGATAGGATAAATTTGCCCTATCTATTACCTGATTTTCAAAATATCCAGGGTACAATATACGTTTTGCAATGTTGATAATTTCTATGACAGAATCTCTTGATGGAATCACTGCGGCATCAACATGCTCAAAACATGATTCTTTAGAACAACTTTCTACTATTGTATTAACAATAGACGGAATTTCTGCTCTGTACTCACTTTTAACTTCACTTCCAACGAGAATGCATTTGTCTGAATCGGTATTTTGATTTAAATCATCGTCTGTCATACATTAACCCTGTATAATTATTATAACAATTTTAACTGAATAGTTCCCTCTATTCATAACCTATAGTAAATAATTCCAACATTAAGGAAGTTATCATTGCATAGGTAGCAAATCTTACGTTTATAAATATGGATTCCGGATGCTCATCGATTATTTCATGGGTGATATAATTAAAGTCGCTACCGTCAATTGTTAAACAACTGGTTTTTTCAACATATTAACCATCATTCATAAAATTTCATCCATGCTACCACTGCGATAACCTTCGATATCGATGGTTACGTATAGTACACCAAGATTTTTGAGTCGTGAAACTACTTTTTTTCTATAGGTTAAAAAGGATTCCAGTTCTTCTTCCAGAATTTCAATCCTGGCTATTGCACCATCTCCATGCAGTCGTACCCTTACCTGGATGAATCCTAATGATGAAAGTATATTTTCAGCCTCATCAATGGTTTTAAGTTTATCTTCTGTAAGGTTTTCGTTGTATGGTATCCGGGAAGCAAGACAGGCAGATGAAGGGAAATTCCAAAATATATAACCTCTTTCATTTGCGATTTCACGAATATCCGATTTGTTAATACCTGCCTCTACAAAAGGGTATATAATTCCTTCTTCTTCACCAGCCGCAAGACCCGGACGATACTCTCCAAGGTCTGAAAGGTTTGTACCGTCTGCTACACAGTTAAAACCATTCATTGATGCATAGGATTTTAACAGTTTTGCTGAAGCTTTTTTACAGTGATAACACCTATCACTTGGGTTACTGTCTATCCCTGGCTGTTCAAGGACTTTGAACGGAAGTATCTCAAAATTTAAACCATATTTATGTGCTATTATTTCAGCCTGTTCTCTACTTTTTGCAGGCAAAAGCGGTGAATCAAGGAGAATACAAAGATGCTGATTACCAAGGGTTTCCTTTGCAACCAGTGAAAGCAGACTACTATCAACACCGCCTGAAAACGCTACAACCATTGATCCTTTTTGAGCGATTTTAGCTTTCAGGACATCCACTGGATTTGAACAGCTCATCGTATTTCCCACTTATTTACCGAAAATTACTCAATATTGTCTTCTTTATTCTTTTCATTTTCTCCCCATAAAGGAAGATCATGTTTTTGACGGTAATCGTTAATTGCTTTATGAATAGCTTCTTCTGCCAGAACAGAACAATGCATCTTCACCGGTGGAAGTCCCTCAAGAGCATCTGCAACCGCTTTATTTGAAATTTTCCAGGCTTCTTCCAGTGTTTTACCTTTTATAAGTTCAGTAGCCATACTGCTTGAAGCTATTGCTGCACCGCATCCAAAGGTCATGAATTTGGCGTCCTGTATTACATTATCCTCTATTTTAAGATACATTCTCATAATGTCTCCACATTTTGGATTACCGACCTCACCTTCTCCATCAGGTTTTTCCATTTCCCCTACATTCCTTGGATTCATAAAGTGGTCCATTACCTTTTTACTGTACATTGCCATTAATATCCCTCTTTATTTTTTTGATGCCATTGGTGACATTGATCGCAGTCGTTCAATTATGGTTGGAACAACTGAAAGTACATAATCCACATCTTCATCAGTGTTTTCTTTGCCAAGTGATAGTCGAAGTGAACCATGAGCAATTTCATGAGGCATTCCACAACCTATCAACACATGGGATGGTTCAAGTGATGCGGATGTACAGGCACTTCCAGTAGATGCTGCAATTGAATACGAATCGAGCAGTAGGAGAATTGACTCCCCTTCGATATATTCAAAGACAATGTTTACATTGTTTGGCAATCTTTTGGTAGGATGGCCGCAGAGATGGGTATTTGGAATTTCCAAGAGCTCATTTATCAGCCGGTCACGTAGAGATTGCATTCGTTTAGCATGGTTTTCAATATCTCTAGTGGCAATTTCTATGGCTTTACCAAGTCCAACAATACCGGGCACATTTTCAGTACCTGCACGACATTGTTTTTCCTGAGCTCCACCATGCATGAAGTTATCAATTTTTACACCTTTTTTTATGTAAAGTGCTCCAGTACCTTTAGGTCCATAGAATTTATGACCAGAAAGTGTGAGCAGGTCAATATTCATATCTTCAACATCAACCGGCACCTGACCGATAGCCTGTACCGCATCAGTATGAAAGTAAATCCCGTTTTTTCTGGCAACTTCGCCGATTTCTTTTATTGGCTCAATGGTACCGATTTCATTGTTTGCCAACATTACTGTGATAAGTATTGTATGGTCGGTTATGGCATCTTTAACATCTTCTACATCGACAAGGCCGAATTTATCAACAGGAAGATATGTAACATCGAATCCCTGTTTTTCGAGCCATTCACATGGGTGTAATACTGCATGATGTTCAATTGCAGTGGTTATAATGTGGTTTCCCTTATTTTTGTTTGCAAAGGAAATACCTTTAATTGCCCAGTTATCCGATTCAGTTCCCCCGCTTGTAAAAAATATCCTGTCTGTTCTGGCATTTATTGCGTTTGCCACCTTTTTTCTTGCCTTTTCAATTGCAGTTTCCGATTCATTGGCAATTGTATAGGGAGATGACGGATTACCAAAATATTCTGTAAAATAGGGCAGCATAGCCTTAACCACATCAGAATCAGTATATGTGGTAGCAGCATGGTCCATATAAACCAAATTTTGTTCTTCTCCATTGCTTTGCATAAACAACCTCATTACAAATATTGATTTCCAGTTAGTTATAATTTGATATGAATAGCTCCAATATCTTTATATTATTTCATGATTATAAGTACATATTGTCACAATTGTGAACATCCATCTGTATTGGTTTAATTTGGTTTAAACGTTGTGGTTAAGGAATGTTAAATACGGCTCTGACTGCTCTCCCACGACTGAAGAACTTGTCCAACAATCCTTAATTAAGATATAATATTTAACTGGTTAAGTTTTGAATTTTTTGTTATTCTACAATACAATGATTGATTTTCAATCAATCATTTGTATTATCC
>NZ_JBKGYF010000105.1:0-5269 GCF_046546175.1 Methanohalobium sp.
AATTCAGTAAAAACTGAATTTAATCTGGTTTGTGCTGCTGTTAATCTAAGGAAAATATGGATGAATTCTGGATAATACAAATGATTGATTGAAAATCAATCATTGTATTGTAGAATAACAAAAAATTCTGCAAAATAATATGGTACGTATTATTGTTTAACTAATTATTGTCGGAAAAACTCTAAAGACATCAGGGTTTTACGCTTCATTTATAAATTTACTCTTTTATAAGAAAAGGTTGTGTGACCTGCCTTGTTTCATACGCTATCTGAACCAAACGAAGCCATGCATTTAAAGCAGACCTCATGGAAACCAGATCACTTGCTGTGATGTTTAATGCCATATCCGATTCATTAATTGAAATATCAACAACAGACCTTTCAAAATCAGTGGTCTTTACTTCTGGTAATATAGACCAGTAAATTGACTCCGCGTCACTGGTCTCAAATATTAATTCAGCTGTAACCTTCACACCGACCGCCCTTACCAAAAATTTTGTAGCTTTTTATCCGGAAACTGAAAAGTAATTTTCCAGAATCCATTAAATCTATTGTATCCTTACCAATTACTATACACCTTAAACCGCATGATTCATCAGAGTTTTGCTCTGCATGTTCAAATGATAATGTTTTTGCAATAGTTTCAGCAATATTACCCCTTCCCATGACAACCGGGGCTCCTTTTTTCCTATTTAAAGATTTAATATCCCCTGAATATGCGACATCCATATAAATTGACAGAAGGTAATTCCCAGATGAATCAAAAATTTCAAAACTTCCGGGATTTCCGTGGTATTCTCCAATCAGTAAAACAGGTACATCAGGATGGAAATCAAAAATTTCCTCAAACGACATTTTCCCGCGGTTTACATAATCACAATTTAGATAACGTCCCAAATGTTTACACAGTGTCCGGGACCTAGTTGACGGTTTGCGAGATGTGGTCAGTAGCATATGAATTAAGGATAGTCATGGTCTTGTTAATTTAATTTTCCGGTACAAAACAAAAGCAAATGAAAATAATACCAAATATACATCTGTTTTCATTGTTCTATTAACATCTGGATAAGAGGTAAACTATCCAACTTACAGATAGTTCAAATTAGAAAGAAGAATCAAAGGAAGCGTATTTACTCCGCTTTGACATGTTTTATGGTAGTTGGGCGCTCTTTTACAAGTATACGATGCCCGCAGTAGGGACAACGGATACCGGTATAATGATAATCGATTTCAACTACCTTTTTACACCGTGTGCATTTGTATCCCATGGAATTTATTCAACCTCTTCTTCTATGGCTTTCTTTATAGCTCTTGGCACGGTTTTGCCTACACTGGTTTGAGGACTGTAGGTTCCACCTGCAAATGTATGACCGCATTTGGTACACTGCCAGATTCCAGTTCCTGTTCTTTTTACTGAAACACGTGCACAATTTGAGCATTTGTGCTTTTTCAGCATCTGTTCTTCAATATTTGCAATTAATTTACGGTCCTTTCTTCCGTATCTTGTACCAAACCTTCCTGCTGATTTGGTAACTCTTCCTTTTGTTTTATATCCTTTTGCCATATTATCAACCTTGTACCTATAAAAATATCCTGTATATAATGTTGATTAAACGATTATATATTGGATAAATATTTTTCTCTGATTTCAAACGCTTTTGTTCGTGCTACATTAACTGCCTGTAATACCTGTTCTTCTGTAAAACTTCCAGGACCACTTTTTTGCATGGCTGAAATTGAGCCATTCTGATTGGATACAATTGTAATCTTGGTATCACATACGGATTCTTCATTATATGTTGGGTCAACCATCAATTCCCCACTGATGTTAACCAGGGAAATACCTACTGGTATATCACGCACAGGCATCATCATATCCTCACCATACTCTTCACGTTCAGCAGGAACCTTTGTGGTCATAAGTGCAGCAATTGCGCCAATGGATGACGCATCCATTATATTACCATCATCATTAAGAACGTCAATATCAATAAAGACTGTCCAGACTTCTTCACCTTCCGTAATACACAGCTTATTTAAATCGATTGCGCCTGATTCGCGGATTCCGCGGTCAACTACACGTGCTATTTCAATAGCATCCTCCTTTGGCGGACCTGCTTCAAAATCCGGTGACGCGATTGGATTCAGTTCCAGACTGGTAATAATTATTCCTTTATCAGGTGTATCAGGGAATGGCTCCCCCACCTGAAGTTTGACTCCGACTACTAGCTGGGTATTTCCCCAGTATACTTTTGCAGAGCCTTCTGCATTACCTATTATATCGGTTTCGATACTGATGTCACGTATTTTGTCGAATGCACGGGAATCTTCCCTTTGTTTTTTGAGCATCAGATGATAAACGTAATCCTTTTTAAGTTTTGACATCACTTCACTGGTCATCTGATTCACCTTCTGTATCATTATCGTTTACAATTTCCACGAAAAAACCCATCTCATCCGAATCAACATCATCATCTTCAGATTGATCAGTGTCTTCATCCAGAATCTCTGAGGTATCAGGTTCCTGTTCCTCAACGTCTTCCACCTGATTTTCAGAAGATTCATCTGAGAAAATATCTTCAGACACAACTTCACCAGGTTCAGCCTTATGTTCAGATTCAGATATTATCGGAACTGATTGTACCTCTGATTCAGCTTCTTCATATTGACCGAATTTTTTAAGAAGTGTATCTCTCTGGATTTGTAGGATTTGCTGACATCCCTTTTTAACAAGTTCCATTGCCTGTTTAATTTCATCCTCTGTCAAATGTCCATCCATCTGAATTAGGGTGATTTCTCCGTCCTGGGTCATTGCAACTGGAAGGTCAGCTTCTCCTTCATTATCCTCTTTTTTATTCAAATCCAAAACCAGCTGACCATCGACTTTACCAACTGCACAAGCTGAAACCAGACTCTTTAAAGGAATTCCAGCATCTATGAGTGCCAATGTTGCTGCATTTATAGCCGCAGTTCTTGTACCTGCATCAGCCTCCAATATTTCAGAAAAAACATCGATGACAGTATTGGGATAAAATTGTGTCATAATTACAGGTTCAAACGCCTCACTGCTGACCTTGGAAATTTCACTGCTGCGCCTGCTTGGGCCTGGACGCTGTCTATCTTCTACAGAAAAAGAAGCCATATTGTATTTGTACCGGATAACTGCTGCATCTGGACGCTGCATACGTCTGGGATGTAGTTCTCTTGGCCCATAAACTGCAGAAATTACTTTGTTGTTTCCCCATTCAAGGTAACATGAGCCATCTGCTCTGGACAAAACTCCGATTTCAACTTTCATTGGTCTGATTTCATCGGCATTTCTGCCATCAACACGTAAACCATTTTCATCAATAAACTTTTTTGGTTCATTGTTCATAATTTATAATCTCCAGATTACTCATTCATTTTTCATTTTTCTCCTTCACACCCATCGTATTTCTTCCAGTTTTTAAACATATATTGATTTACAAAAAGAAGGTTAAAAACAAATTATATTAATCATGTGATGGGTCCAGTAACGCATCGATTTTACGATAAGTATCATCTAGGGTCTCATGGTTTCTGGATGTTTTTTTAGAAGGTGGTTTTTGTTCAACATCGGACGATGCATCATTGGATTGTTTTGATTTGTCGGGTCCATGCTCTTCGTTGGAATCTGTTTCAAAAAGTTGGGTAATATTGTTTCCTTTGCTATTTACATCGTTATAATAGGATTTTTGTACTATCAATCTAATAGCTTTTTCCAGATAATCCATATCTTCATCTCTGCCATTGACCCAGATTCTGCCGTTTTGACCTACAAAAATATCACAATTAAACTTTTTCTTGAGTGTCGATATTACATAACCACCCTTTCCAATTATATAAGGCACCCTCGTTGATTTGATTTCAATGATGCGCCCTTCTTTAAGGGTTTTTAGATTACGTCCAGTTATGGTAAGTTCTACTTTCATGGACATACTTACATCTTTTATCTGGAGTATTGCTGAATCTCCAACATCAAGAAAATCTGTCATTCTGGATGAATCGATACGACCCGGGTATTCTGATATATGCATCAGTCCTGCATATGGTGAATTGATATCAAAAACCCAGTTAGAAGGAGTTACTTCTATAACAGTTCCAATGACCTGGTCTCTGGGTACAGGAATATATTTACCAGAAAACGGTACTACTGTCACTTTTTTTTTATTATCCATTACACCATATAACAGTGAATAGACTTTACCGTCTTTCACATAGGTTCCCGTCCCAGAATCTCCAGCATTTTCTGATAATAATTGACCTGGGAGTACTATTTTTTGATCCATGATGTGTAGCCTCTTACAAAAGTTTAGTTTCAGCTTCACCTTTTGTCAGACGATTAACAAGACTATAAAAGTCATTCTGCATTCCTGCCGGTATTTTCACAACTGCCACCCAGGAACCATCGTTTTGCCATTCTTCTTTTTCTAGTGTACCAAACCTTGTTATTTCTCCATAGGATTTGGCTGCATAACTGGAAGGTATTTTAACAGCTACTTCCACTTCTTCAAATCGAATTGGTATAATGGGTCTGATTGCTTTTAACACTGAATTTACCTGTTCATCTACACTTTTTAACAAATCAATATGAACTTTTGCCTCACTCATTGCACTTTCAATTCGACTTGGTGGATGCGGTGTTTTTGTTTGAGGATTAATAGCATTCTGGGCGATGACATTTACAATCTGTTTACGTTTTTCATCCAGCATCCTTTTTCTTTGTTCTTTTGTCAGCTGGATATCGCCGTGTTTTATAATGTCGTAGATTATTCCATAGACATCATCTGTCCCGAATATTTCCTGTATATCGGATTCAGACGCTAGGTTACCTTTATTGGCATCTTCAAAAACTGATTCCACTGCAATAATGTTTTCTATATTGATATCCTCTCCTCTTTTAAGATCAAGTGCTCCATCAGGGTCTACAAATACTTCAAATTGTTTACCGCCTTTTTTATACCTTGCAACTACAGAATCATCGAGAGATATCATGTTTTAACTCCTTTGATTTTAATTAAGCATTCCAAGAATCATTCTTCTTCAGAACCCTTTGGACTTTCTCCTTTATGTTTTTCCAACTCTTTATTTACATAGTTTTCTACTTCTTCATAGGAAAACTTTTTAAATTTTTTTGTATCAGCAGTAATCACACCTACTTCAAGTGTTGAAGCATTTATCTTGCCTTCAGTAACATTATAGAGTGCATCCATACCGAGCATAATTGCAGCATCGATATCCATATCATC
>NZ_JBKGYF010000106.1:0-5266 GCF_046546175.1 Methanohalobium sp.
CTATAAATGGTACTAAATTTGTCATCGAGTTTAATTGTTAATTTTATACTTTTAACTATAGAGTATATCGAAAAACCCTTAATTTTGGTGTTTATTTATAAATCTTTATGAAGGAATACCTGAAATCAGAAGTAAATCGAAATCCTATATAGAATAATATTTTCTACATAAATGGTACTTTTCAGTAAGAAGTCAACCCGAACTTCTAACATTTCAAAGATTATATTGTAGTCAATAAAACTATATTTGTTATATATATCCTTTATCGACTAATATAAGATGTATTGTATATTAGTAACAAATAATCTGTTTTGAACTATAATCAAATAGCAGCAAGTTTTCCTGAGTCTGTAATTTCGTATCCATTTTCATCTGATATATAGCCCAGTGCTTTTAGTTCTCTCAGGTGGTTATATGTCATCCCTTTTGATATACCCAGTTCTTCTGCTATTTCTCCTACAGATGAAGTACCAGATTGTATCTGTTCAAGTATCGACCTTTTAGTTGTAGAAATGTTAAAACTCAAAATGGGGAAATCTATTATCTCGTGGTCTTCTTCTGTAACATACACCACCCTTTTTACCATATCTTTTCGTGCATATGCTCCAAATAACGCTCCGAATGCTTGTGTTTTTCTACTTCCTGAAACATTAGTTATTATCTGGTTCCCTTTATCGTGTTCTTCATCTATTAACTCAGCTACATCACTGGCAACCTGTACATGGTCGTAAAGTGATGTGTTTTTTCTTTTAATTTCTATCATCGATCCGAACGTATTTTCTATAGTCTCTGTCGATTCTACTTTTTTATCAGGTGCATCCTCTTCTGTTAGGATTATAACTTGAGATGGGGAAAATTTCGTTATGCAGAGTATTACTGGTTCTACATCAAATATTGTAGTTATAAGTGTTCTGTTTGTCATTATATGTTACTGGATGTTAATCTATAATAAATATGTTTCTGTATATACAATACATATTCAGAGTATAATGGTTATATTAAATTTTTAAAAATCCAAAGTTTTATATAATTAGTATATTATAGTGAATGTCAAGGGTTCACAAATTAAAATTTATCTTCAAAATTGAGGAGATACATTGACATGAGTAAGAAAAAGCAGTACAAAAAGAAGGTCCATTGGACTGACGGAGACTCGGGCAGATTTTCTGACGGTACCAGGTTCAAATTGCAAAATGTCAGAGCTTCTGAATCCGGGCAAAATGGGGGACAAAAAATCAAGAGAGTATCTGCCGGCATGACAAGTAGGAGCAAAAACCATGTTATTGTCGAGGAGGTTAACAAGGATAAGTAGGGTAGAAAACTGGTCAAAATGAAGAACAAGGGTGGATCTATCAATAAAAGGCTCAGGAAAAAAGGGTATATAGACATGGGAAACTGAAAATTACATTATTTAGAATATGTACAACCGTTAAGGAGGAGTGAACTATTAACAAAATCAGCTTAGATTTCAGGGATGGTGACAAATTGACATGGATTAAACTGGAAGGTCAACATAATGAATCCGGTATCAATAATAAACAGCTGGGAGGATGTGAGGTATCACACAGAGTGAATAACAGTCTGCAGATTATTTCAAGCATCATAGGTCTGCAGGTCGACCGTCTGCAGGATCAGAAAGCTATAGAAGTTTATGAACAGGTACAGGATAAAATCAAGATGATTTCTATTGCACATGAAAACCTTCCAAATACCAATCATCATATCAACCTGCCAAATTACATACAAAAAATCATTGATTATCTTGTGGATACCTATAAACATACTTCAGAGGAAGTAAATTTTGACCTGAACATTGAGGACATCGATTTGCCTATAGATACCGCAATTCCGCTTGGTATCATAGCAGGCGAGCTGACTTATAGTTGCCTGAATTCTGAATCATGCGGAAACAGTACAGTAGGAATAAAACTGCATACTGAACAAAATCACTGCGTTTTAACTGTGAATGATGGCCACTGCAGATTGCCTGAAATACTTGAACTTGATGATACTGAACTGTGTTGTATGAACCTTGTGGGTATTCTGACAAAACAGCTTGACGGTCAGATAGAAACAGGAAATATAAGCGGAAGTTATGTGGAAATCACATTCAAAACCTGAAAACAATTATTAATCAGTTATAACGATACATGTACTGACACCAAAATCGAGGGTATATATTGCTGGATTCAAACCTTGCTACACTTAAACCGAAACAGAGATTGGCAGTAGAACACAGCGAAGGACCGCTGCTGGTTCTGGCTGGTGCGGGTACGGGAAAAACCACTACGATAACAACCAAAATCGCATACATGATTGAATATCTTGGGATTCCACCCGAAGAAATTCTGGCGCTTACGTTTTCAAGGGATGCTGCAAAAAATATGCAGCAGAAAGTTCAGGATTTGTTAGGCAGGGGGAGAGATGTAAATGTCAGTACATTTCACTCTTTTTGCTCGGAACTTTTGAGAGAACACCCTGATGAATGCGGAGTGTCTGAAAATTTTACAATCTATGAAGATATGGACCTGGCGATTTATCTTCACAGGGAACTGGACATTGATTCAAAGAAGGCAGCTCACTACTCAAGTTCAATTTCAAAAGCCAAAGACCTGAACTTGTCGATAGGAGATTTCAAGGGTTATATCGATGGCGAAAAAGAGATACTTTATAAATTTGGCAGCGAAGATGGATGGGAACAGCTGTACCATGACTATAAAGTAAATCTCAATACATTCCACCTAAAAGATAAGAGCGAACAGAAAGCTCTGAAAGAGGAGAAGAAATCCTGGCAGGAGTTCATACATGTTTACGATGAATACCGCAAGTATCAGGATTTCATCAACGCATGGAAAAGCTATGAAGAAAAGAAGTCCAATATCAACGCACTTGATTACGGTGACCTGAATTATATCGCACTGCAATATCTTGATACTTATGGCACGGAGGAGTTGAACGATACATACAGATACATCGTTGTGGACGAATTTCAGGATACCAATTATCTACAGTTCGAATTAATAAAACGCCTGACTGCAAGCGAACAGAACGTCACTATCGTTGCAGACCCAAACCAGTCGATTTACGCTTTCCGAGGAGCGTATACAGACAACATCGAAGAGTTCAAGAAAAAGTACGATATCCATGAAGATGATTTCGTGGCAATTGATGTGAGCTACAGGTCAACCAACAAAATCCTGAGAGTATCTCATGAACTGATACAGAACAACTATTCGGATGACAGAAAATCAGAATGCATCCTGCTAAAAAACCATGAAGATAGCGAAGGAGACAATGTCATTATCCAGGAGACTGTGGATGATAAAGAGGAAGCAAGGAAGATTGCTGAAATGGTCGATTGGTGTGCGGAGGAGGGTACACCTCTTGAGGACGTAGCAGTACTTTACAGGACGCATTCTCAGGGCAGAGTTGTGAAAGATACGCTCCAGAGACGGGGATTTCCTGTATCCGTGAAGGAAAATACCGATTTCCTGAAACTTCCAGAAATTAAAACTGCTCTGGCTTATCTATATGTGTTGAATAATTTCACCCATCCAACTCCCAGGGGAACTGAAAGCTGGTGGAGGCTGTTCCACTACAATAAATCCCTCGACCGGAGCGATTCGATAAAAATCGCTGAATACATCAAGAACAATCGTACTACACTTCAGGATGTTATCTATCATCATCTAGACAAACTGGCCCTCAGTGACAGGGGACTGGAAATCATCAATAGCGTTAAACAGTCCATAGATACTCTTTTTGAAAAAACCATTTACGACATCTCGGACCTTTTACTGGAGATATATGATTACACAGGATTGGTCAGGCAGTTCTCAGGTTCTGATACTGTCAGGAACAGGGAAGCTCTGCTGAACCTCAGAAAACTGTACGAAACCGCTGAAACATTCGAACAGATGCACGGCCGCGACCTATCGGATTTTATAGCTTATCTGGAGATTCTAGATGAGATGGATGGGAATCCGTCTGCTGCGAATATAACAGATGATAATGCGGTTAACCTGATGACGATCCATTCCGCTAAAGGTCTGGAATTTGATACTGTTTTTGTTATTAACATGGCTGATAACAGGTTCCCGCTGAAAAGAGGAGGCAAGGAACCTCTGATACCTTATGAACTGATGGAACAGTATAGAGATATCTTTGAAAGTGACTTCGATTCTGAAAAGGAGTTGAATAAAGCGATTGATGCCAGAAAGAAACAATTCAAAACCGAAGAAGAGCGTAGGCTCTGTTATGTAGCGTTTACAAGAGCAAAAAGCCATCTCGTACTGACGTTTTCGGATGTATACAATGGCAGTGATTCAGGTCCATCAGATTTCCTGTATGATATTGGTTTCGATGACAGTTTTGAAGACGGCGATGCTCTGGATGATATCACTTTCTACAGAGATACTGAAAACAGAGCAAAAGAACTGGTAAAGGATGATGACATCGAACGTGAGAAACAAAGGAGAAGGAAACTCCTGATGGAATCGATGGATTCTGATGATGTTACAGAACCGTTGAAACACCTGCTTGTCTACCAGGAATTGGTGAATAAAGAAGACAGAGATTATCTGGTAGAGATAAAATCGAACTGGTCAAAAATAAACCCATTACCAGAAGCTTCCAGAGTTTTGGATTCGTGTGAAAGCGGCAAATGCGGTCCGAAATTCGACCCTGATAACCTGTCGTTTAGTTATTCATCGATTAAAACGTATGAGGAATGTCCGAAAAAATATGAGCTTCAAGAATTGCTCAGGATGCCTGATAGAAGTTCTGAAAAGTTTGGTGAAGCTGCAAATATCGGAAGTTTCGTACATAAAGCTCTTGAGATTGCTGTAAAGAGAAAAGTGGAGACCAAAAATCAGCTCTATGAAATCGTATATGAACTAGCAGGAAAACCTGATTGGAAAATGATTGACCTTAAGCAAACATATACCCTTTTTGATACTTTCTGGGAGAGGCATAAAGATAAAATCCAGAATAATTTCGCTGTTGAGAAGAGGTTTTCTGTACCTATTGGAGGTTTCTATTTTAAAGGATTTATCGACAGAGTTGATTTATTGTCCAATCATGATAAAGAAGTAGAGGTAATAGATTATAAAACAGGCAAAACCGAACCACCTACTGGGGATAGGTCCAGGCAGTTGTTGCTGTACTCTTATGGATTCAATCACCTTTATCCTGAATATACAGTCAGAAGGGTCACACTGGATATGCTGGGTAAAGAGAAGCCAAAATCGTTTGAAATCAACGGTGA
>NZ_JBKGYF010000107.1:0-5215 GCF_046546175.1 Methanohalobium sp.
ACAAATTAATGGTACTATTGAATTGGAGAGAAATAAGGGTGCAGAATTTATTACCATGATGAAGCAAAGAAAATTAACCTGTGAGATCAAATATAATGATCAGGATGGTTTAAATTGTACACTTCATGATCGATTTCATCATCATCTGTATGGCTCCAGACAATTGACCCTTGAAATTTAAAAGGAACACCGTTTTTAAGTTCGTAAACGTTTGCGAATTCCCAACCATAGATATCTCTTCCGAAATTCTTAGGTGGATTCAGATGTTCGAAGAACCTTGTATTGAATTCTACAAGACTTTCAAATTTAAAACAGTTGTATATCATACCCTTACCGAGTATTTTTCCGTAGGTTAATCTGCTTGGATCGGTATAATTTCTTTGAATATCTCTTACTGGACATATACCCGGGTAAAGGTTAAAAATAGTTCTAATCCATTTGAGATCGGATTCTTTTGGCAAGGTTCTGGATGCGTAGATTGCTATATATTCCTCAAGAACGCTTGTTTTATAACTCCTGATTTCCATGCATTTGTATCCGTTACAAATCAAAGATGCCCATGGTTGTCTAACTGCAAGGACTCGCAAAATAATTACCACAAAATATTCTGGTAGATTTTAGATTGTTGCCGGTGTTTATTATATCGGTTTCATTGTTCTTTATTCTGACGGTATTTAATTTTATTAAATAGTGCTAATATCTGCCATATTAATCTAATTTTCAGAGTGTTTACAATTAATTAGTGCGGGAGGTGCGATTCGAACGCACGAACTCCTTCGAGACTGGACCCTAAATCCAGCGCCTTTGACCTAGCTCGGCGACTCCCGCGCCTGAGGATATACATACAATGTATTCTTCCATATTAACGTTACGGATTATTTTAGTTTTGGTTGACTGACCGATACATGTCTAATGCTCTTCCCCTTTCTGATTTGTGGTCAATCATCGGTTCTGGATAATTGGGTATTGATGTACTACGGTTTTCCAGATTATGTATTACCTTGCAGGGCTCATCTTCAAGTTCTTCCACCCACTTTTTTATATATATACATTCAGGGTCAAACTTTTTCTGCTGTGACCAGGGGTTGAATATCCTGAAAAACGGCTGTGCATCAGGTCCTGAGGATGCAGACCACTGCCAGTTTCCATTGTTGACCGACTTATCGTAATCTACCAGTTTTCTGGCAAAGTACCTTTCTCCCCACCTCCAGTCTATGTGCAGGTCTTTAACAAGGAATGATGCCACTATCATTCTAACCCTGTTGTGCATGTATCCTGTATGATTCAGTTCTCTCATACCTGCATCAACTATAGGAAACCCTGTTTTTCCTTCACACCACCTGTTGAACTTGTCAGGGTCGTTTTCCCATTCGATCGCATCGAATTTTTTCTTAAAGGATTGTTTGAACATGTAGGGAAAATGGTGTGCAAGATATGTGTAAAAATCCCGCCAGTAGAGTTGTGCAACCAGTGGATGCGATTTATCAAGTTTATCGATTACAGAATAATAGAATTCCCTGATAGATACAGTACCGAATTTGTTGTGAGCTGATAATCCGGTAGTTGCATCCATGTACGGACAATCCCTTTCATATTCATAACTCCTGAATTTTTCCAGACTATCAAGAATTTGTATAGCATTTAACCTGCCACATTTTACATGGATTGATTCATTTTTGTCATATGACAGGGAATAATTCAAGCCTTTTAGTTCGTCTTCAATTTCATCAGTATAGAAGTTTTTTCTTGTCAATGTTTCTGGTGTATCAACTTCAAATCGACTTGCCTTTTTGAAAAACGGTGTAAACACTGTATATGGTGTTCCTTTCTGTGTTTTAATATCATCAGGATTGTGTAAAGTCAGGTCATCATATGAAATAAAATCCACTTCATATTTTTCACATATTTTTTGAATAGCATCATCTCTTTTTTTGCTGAATGGTGTATAATCCCTGTTAACAAAAACAGCATCTACCAATTTTTTGCTGGTTAGGTTCTCAACTATTTTTTCTGCGGTTCCATAGAAAAAATAGAGTTTTGCACCTTCTTCATCCAGCTGTGCTTTCAAATCTTCCAATGATTCAATGAGGAATTGATAAGCGTTCGAGTTGAAGTTGGTTTTATTTTCAATAAGCCTTGGGTCAAAGATAAAACACGGTATGACATATGTGGATTGTTGAAGTGCAGAATCCAGACCAGTATTGTCATCGAATCTTAAATCTCTCCTGAAAATGAAAAGTGACCGGTTATAATTTCCCATGATTTGAAATAACAGGTTCAGGGATTAAAAATTTTCTTAATATATAGTGAAATGGTATGGTCATTTCAATTGCTCTTCGGTATCAGATTTGAGTTTTTGGATTCTGGGATTATTAGGGTCAAGTTTTAATGCTTTGTTAAATTCATCAAGAGCTGGACGACGTTTATCAAGATTGATAAGAGCAATACCTTTCAATTTTCTGATGTTTACTGTGTTATATCCCATCTCTAGGACTCTATCGATGCATTCTATTGATTGGTCATACATTCTTAAATGGAAACAGGCTTTAGCCTTATCATAGAGAGCTTTGGCGTTGTCTGGTTCCAGATGGAGTGCATTATCAAAACATTCACAAGCGTTTTTGTGTTTCTTCTCTTTACCAAACACTCTACCTTTTTTAATCCAGTCTTCTGCAGACATTGAATTACTGTTGCCTGGTTTATTCTTTGACTTTGTTTTAACTTTAGCTTTTTTACTGGATTTTTGAGGTGGTATATACCGGGGTTTAGCCAGTATTTCACGCAAAATCATAATCGCTGCGTGCTTATCCAGTGGGCTGTTATTGTTGCCGCATTTTGGAGACTGGATGCAACTTGGACAACCATCATTGCATGGACAATTTTCAACAGCATTTAATGTAACATCCAGCATTTCCCTGAGTTTATAATAGCCGTTCTCAGCGTAACCTACACCACCGCTGTGTCCGTCATAGATGAATATCCCGCTTTTACCACTAACATCGGAATGGTTGGATTTTGAAAGACCTCCTACATCGTTCCTATCTGCTAGTAAATGTATCGGATACATTGCAATCATACTATGCTCTATGGCGTGGATACCGCCATCAAAATCGAGGTTATAGCTTTGTACAAGCTCTTTAAACCTGGATGGTAGTTCTATCCATAATGATTCGGTTTCAAGTGTTGTTATAGGCATATCAAGTGAATATTCACCGAGGTCTTCATCGGTAAAATGTTGAAATTTCTTATAACCGGTCACCTGTTCTTCCACTTCAACACTGCCGTATCCGGTTGTTATATCTTTTGATGTATCAAAGGTACTGGTTTCGTAAATTTCTTTCACATATATTTCTGAATCTATTAATGGTTTGGTGTAGTAGTCAGTTTTTGTTTCCTGGACATATATTTCTCCTCTGTCATGATCCATCTCAGTAACGATGTAGGGAGTACCCATACTCAGGTATACTGACCCTTCAAAAGCTTCCCTGAATGCCTGAGAACTTTCCATGTCCCTCTCAAGTATTTTTCTTTTATTACCGATTGGCAATACTATTGAATATCCGTGTTTGCTTATATTTCGGATGGAAACATCCATGTGAGGTTGAGGTACCAGTGATGATATAGGTTCTTTTTTTGTAATCAGTTTCTGGTTTTCGAGTGATTTTATGATATTCCAGAATTCAGGTCCAAAATATTTCTCATCGTTCTTTCTAAGAGGGATCTCTTTGGCGGCACAGAGAATATGACCTTCCTGTATATAGGGATTTGAGACGTTGATTACAGCATTTTCACTGCTTTTTCTGAAGAACTTATCCGGATTTCTCATGTAATACTGGTCAAGAGCATCAGGACCTGCAACCATAAATACTGCGCTTTCATTATCCCCACGACCGGCTCTTCCTGCCTGTTGTTTGGTGTTCATCACTGTACCAGGGTACCCGTCTAATATACATACGTCCAGACCTCCAATATCTATACCAAGCTCCAGAGCATTGGTTGAGATCACACCTCTAAGAGAACCGTCAGACAGCTGTTTTTCTATGTTTTCCCGGTCATCTTTACGGTATCCACCTCGGTAAGAACAGATTTTTTTAGAAAAACCACGGCTATCCAGTTCATTTTTTGCAGATAGAGCCATCCTTTCAGCTTTCTGCCTTGCTCTTGTGAAAATTATCGACTGGTAACCATCCTGGACAAAAGTTGAAAACAATCGTACTGATTCATAGAAGCTGGCTTTTCTGACATTGAAACCTTTCTTGTTTATAAACAGAGGCGGATTCCAGAAAACGAATTTCTGTGGACCATTGCTTGACCCATCACTGTCAATTACAGTAACATCTTTTCCGATAAGGTAGGATGTATGTTCCTCAGGATTTCCTATTGTTGCTGTGCAGCAGATGTATTGAGGATTTGAGCCATAGTAATTACACACACGTTCCAGTCTTCTGATAAGGTTTGCCATATTACTTCCAAGAACTCCTCTGTAGTAATGGCTCTCATCAAGAACGATGTATTTCAGATTGGAGAGAACTCTAACCCATTGATGTTTCCATTGAAGGAGACTCATGTGAAGCATTTCAGGGTTTGTAAATATTATCCGTGAATCATTCTTTGAAGCTTTCTTTTCTTCATCAGGTATCGAGCCTATGAACCTGCTTATACCTATATCAAGTCCAGTTTTGTCTCGAAAGTCCTGGAATTTGTTAACCTGATCATTCACGAGCGCATTTAACGGTGAGATATAGATTGCAGTCGCATCTCTGTCATCCATCAGCTGTTCAAAAATAGGAATCAGATATGTGAGTGTTTTTCCACTGGATGTACCTGTTGAAAGTACGATATTGTTTCCTTTTTTTATTTCCTCGATTGCTACTACCTGATGTTTATAAAGCTTATTAATTCCCGTTTCTTCCAGTCCTGAATCTACAAGTGGTTTTAAATCAATAGGTCTGTATTCTGGAAATTTTGCAGGTATATCTTGGATGTGTACGATCTGATTCTGATATCCTCTGGATGATTTGATTTTGTTAATTTGCTGTTTAATACTCATATCAAGAATTCACTCTTCCTGAAGTTTTCAATTATCTTAACCAGTCCTTATAACCACGTGTGAACTACCGCTGAGCTAAAGACTCAGCGGCTTCGGAAGAAGGTTACTAGGAAAGCCTTACTCTTTAAATCAAAGATTTAAAGATATTTGTAAATTTTCAATTTA
>NZ_JBKGYF010000108.1:0-5142 GCF_046546175.1 Methanohalobium sp.
GCTGTGATGTCAAACCCGAAGACCGGTAAAATCTGGAAACTGGGTAAAAAAGCACTACATACACATCTGAAATATAAAAACGACCGTAGGAAACTACAGGTCAAAGGGAAATACAAGAAAGTTAAACAGGTCAATGACAGAGAATCAAGGATTGTCAGGGACCTGAACCATAAAATCAGTTCCAAGATTGTGGAAACCGCTGCTGCCAATAACTGTGGTATCAGGATGGAGAACCTGAAAGGTATAAGGAATTCTGCGAGATGCAAAAAATCTTTCAAATACTCCCTGCACAGCTGGTCGTTCTATCAACTGCAATTTATGTTGGAATACAAAGCCAGGATGCTTGGAGTTAAAATTGATTTTGTAAAACCTGAATATACCTCGCAGGATTGCAGTAGATACGGTTATCTGGGTATTAGAAGTGGTGAATCGTTCGAGTGTCCTCATTGTGAGCACGTTGATTATGCGGACGCAAACGCGGCGTTCAATATAGCTATGCGCCCCGCAAATGGCAACGGTTTAACGCCCACCGACCACAGAACCTCACGGATTTATCCGTGGAAGTACGTCAGCATTGAATTTTATCCGTAATTTTTACTTTCAGATTCATTAGGAATCCTTTATAAATTGTTAATTTCGAACAAAAGGCTTAAATTAGTTACTTTTTTGTAGGTTTATGGTAATTCACTGTTCATGATTGATAACGGTTAATCTGCAAAATGACATGAATATGGAAATTCAAAAATGGGAGCAATATCACTACTTAGCAGTGGACTGGATTCGGTAGCAGCTCTAACAATTGCAAGAGAAAAAACCGATATAAAACTGGCAATTATTTTTGATTACGGTCAGCGTTCTGCAAAAAAGGAGATTGAATATTCCAAAAAAATCTGCGACGATTTTGGAATCAATTATGAGATAATCAGACTCGATTGGCTTGAAAAAATAACCAATACATCTCTGGTGAGCAGAAAACAGGATGTACCGGAACTTACATTAGATGATGTGTCAGGAAAAACTGCAACAGAAAAAACGGAAAAATCTGCAAAAAGTGTATGGGTACCAAATAGAAATGGTATATTTTTAAATATCGCAGCAGGCTTTGCTGAAAGCTTTGAATGTGAATATGTTGTGGTAGGGTTTAACAGTGAGGAAGCACAGACTTTTCCTGATAATTCTCCTGAATTTGTGGATTCGATGAATACCTGCCTCTCATATTCAACCAGAAACGGTGTGAAAATACTTGCTCCTCTTGTTGATTATGATAAAATGGACATCATTGAACAAGCTTTAAAATCAGAAGCACCTCTGGAGTGGAGCTGGAGCTGTTATCATGGTGGAGAACTCCCATGCGGTGTTTGTGAAAGCTGTATGAGGCGCAAACATGCGTTTGATGAGCTGGGTATAGACGACCCGCTTCTTGTAAGATTGGGTATGGTTGATGAAGATTAATTAAAAATGGTGTGTATCTATGGAATGTGTTTATCTGGGAAACAGGAATTATGACGGAAGCCAGATCTCATCGTTATGGGCATATAATATAGCAGGTATTCAGGATGATTCGATAATCTATTTCAGGGGAACCTGCGATGTGGAATTTGACCATATGATTGATCTTGAGGATAAAAAGGGTAACGAATCCATCTATTCACCTGATATGATTCATTTTATAATCGAACACTTTGATTCAACCGATTTAAAACTCATTTATCCAAGGCAGCGTTTATTTGTATCCATAGTCTCGGAAATATTGACAGTTAAAGGATTGAACATTATACGTAAAGGTGATGACCTATTTGTAAACAATAAAAAACTTTCAGTATCTATCGCCAGTACTTCAGCTGTTTCACAGAAAATTCATTTCGGGATTAATGTAGTGCACGACCATTATGCAGATTTAAATAGCAGTGAGTTAGAGGACGATGAAATCGAACAATTGATGCATGAAATTGCTGAATGTTATGTCAACGAAATTGACGACATCGAGAAAGATTTAAGGAAATCTAGACCCCTTGATGTGATTTGATGAAAGCTCCGGTTAGTGAAATATTCTGTTCTGTTCAGGGAGAAGGACCCTATGTAGGTATGAGACAGGTATTTGTCCGCTTTATCGGATGCAACCTTCAATGCTGGTATTGTGATACGCAAAAAGGATACACGGATATCTGCAGGTTTGAAAAAGAACCTGGTTCTGCTATATTTGCATCACTACCCAATCCACTGGATGTAAATACAGTTATTGATGCAGTAGAATCCTTTGGCAATGTTCATTCCATTTCATTGACAGGTGGAGAACCCTTATTACATGCAGATTTTATTAAAAACCTGCAAACATCTGCACCAATATATCTGGAATCCAATATGACTATGCCTGATATGGCAAAAAAGATAAAGCATAAAGTGTCCTTTGTATCAGGAGACGTTAAAATTATAAATGAAATTGAATGTGATGATTTTGAAACACATATTAAAAGAACAATTGACAGTTTCAGAATATTAAAAACCACAGAATCCAGAGATTGCTTTTGCAAAATCGTAATATTAAATAACACAAAATCCGAAGATGTTCTGGATATTGTGGATAATATATCAGATTATATCACTGGGATTATACTTCAGCCTGTAACACAGTACAATGATAAACCATCTATTCAGTTTTTACTTCAGCTCCAAAAACGATTACTTGATAATAATGGAATAGATACGAGAATAATACCACAAACCCAGAAGATGCTGGGGTGCCTATGATGAAGAAAATGCGACTCGGAATTATAGAATCAATTGATACTGCTCACTATTTACCAGGGCATGAAACGTGCGGAATCGTACATGGTCATACCTATAAGGTAGAAGTGGTGATAGAAGGTGAAAAAAAAGGTGGCATGGTCATGGACTTTGCAAACATCAAAAGGGTCGTTAAAGACATGTTGAAAGAATACGACCATACCTTACTTAATAATATACTATCCTATCCAAGTACTGAAAACCTCTGTGAAGATATTTATTCTAGACTATCTGAAAAACTTGAAATGCTTATCAGAGTCAGAATCTGGGAAGGAGAAAGTAAATGGTGTGAAATTGATTCAACTACCAGCTAACAATCAAACTCCCAATATCTATAAGAATGTTCGGTTTGTATTATGTTAATAAGACCTGAGAGGATACCGTTATGCCAGCTGAAAATAGTGATAATCAATCAAGTTCGGATTACAGTAATGAACAATTGCGGATAATTTCAGAACATCCGTGTTATGACCCAAAAGCTCAACATAAGTTTGGCAGGATGCACCTTGCAGTAGCTCCAAAATGTAATATTCAGTGCAAATACTGCATAAGGGATTATGACTGCGTAAATGAATGCCGTCCAGGTGTGACAAGCGAAGTTTTGACCCCGCAACAAGCGCTTGAGAAAACCAAACGGGTTTTGAAGGATTTTCCAAATATCAAAGTTATAGCAATAGCAGGGCCTGGTGACCCACTGGCAAATGATGAAACATTTGAAACCTTCAAACTCATTAAAGAAGAAATTCCGGACGTTATTATCTGTATGAGTACTAATGGTCTTGCACTTCCTGACAGAATCGATGATATGCTGGATGCAGGTGTGCAGACACTTACTGTTACAGTTAATGCAGTTGATCCCGAAATCCAGAAACAGATATGCGACCATGTAATTTACAATGGAAAGGTATATAAGGGTAAGGAAGCAGCTGAATTACTCATCAATAACCAGCTTGAAGGTATAAAAGCGGCTATTGATGCAGGAATTGTTATAAAGGTAAATACAGTGCTGGTTCCAGATGTTAATGATGGCCATGTTGTAGAAATCGCCAAAAGGATGAATGAAATGGGTGTATTTATCATGAATATCATGCCTCTTATACCACAGGCAGAGTTTGCTGACTGGAGGGTACCCACTGATGAAGAACGAAAAGCTGCACAGGCAGCCTGTGAACCATTCGTATCCCAGATGCGCCACTGCCGCCAGTGTAGGTCTGATGCTTATGGACTACTTGGTCAGGACCTATCTCAGATGAGTGAAGAAAGAAGAAACATGGTCAAACTTCAAACATTGAGAAATACAAAATCCAAATCCGATGAAGATACGGATGATGAAAATTAATTTATTGTAACCAAAAAAACAAAGGAAGCTTTTCTTTGGATTTGAAACAGATTGCAGACAGTATCAGAAATTTTGAAGGTGTAACCCGAAAGAAACCCATCGAAGGTATAGTTGAAATCTTTGAATCAGTACGTTCTGAATATGGAGGTTCACTAGTAGACTTTGGTGATGATGCTGCAGTCATTGATATTGGCAGAAATGATGTTATACTATTTGCTGCGGATTCAATCTGGGAAAAGCTGATGAGAGCAAGTCCTTGGTGGGCAGGTTATACAGCCATTCTTGCCAATGTTAATGATATAGCAGCAATGGGTGCACGTCCACTGGCAATGGTTGATGTTATATCCTCCAGTGATAAGGAATCCTGTGACCATCTTTTAAAAGGAATAACCGATGGAATCAGAAAATTTGGAGTTCCGATGGTAGGGGGCCATCTCCACCCTGATACACCCTATAGTTCAATAGCAGTAGCCATAATCGGTATTGCAAAGAAGGATTGTATCATTCGGAGTGATACTGCAAAACCTGGTGATTCAATTATAGTTGCCTATGACATGGATGGAAGAATAGGTCCAAATTCACCATATAGCTGGGACACAACCTCATTTAAAGATTCTGATACAGTACGTGATCGCTGTCTTGTGATGCAAACCATTGGAGAGCGAAAACTTGCAACAGCAGGAAAAGATATCAGTAACCCCGGAACAATAGGCACGCTTGGAATGCTGTGTGAAACCAGTAATGTGGGTGCGTCTGTAGACCTTGAAAAAATCCCGGTTCCTGAAGGTGTAGAACTTGAGCAGTGGCTTAAGGTTTATACAGCAACAGGTTATGTAATTACTGTCAGACCTGAAAATGCAGATGAATGTATCCAGGTATTCAGTGATGCAGGAATAAAAGCAACTGTTGTAGGTGAAATTAATGGCACCCTTAAACTGGATATTTGTGGTAAAACCGGACAAGAAACTGTTTTTGACTTTGAAGTCGATGAAATAACTGGCATTACGAAAGTAGGGCAA
>NZ_JBKGYF010000109.1:0-4961 GCF_046546175.1 Methanohalobium sp.
AATAATTATGTATAAACTATTAAAATAATTATGTATAAACTATTAAAATAATTATGTATAAACTATTAAAATAATTATTTATTATTAAATAATTATAAATATTATGAACTTATATGATATATGCCCTGTTTTTTTATATATTTTCATAAACATAGATATCTATGTTTATTTTAGTCTTTCCAGTGGAAATAATGGGGAGGGTGGGTACAATCGTATATCATACTTTTTTACTTATTTTAATAAATATTTTAAATGCTGCAGTCGAAATAATGGGGTTTGAACCATAAGCATTAATAAGGTTTACTTCCATTGGAATTAGGGCAATTATATTGGTAAAAATCTGTGTTTTAGCATATAGAGCTTCTTAAGGTACTCTACCGGGATGGTGTTATGCGATAGAAATAGTAGTCATCTGCAAAGGTATGTGATTCAAAATGATAGGATGGATTTAAAATGAAAAACGATGATCCGCTGAATAATCTGTTCGATAAATTATTGGAAAATGAGTCTATTTTTAAAAGCAAGGAAGTTTTAAGACCATCGTATACTCCTGAATTTTTACCGCACCGAGATAGACAGATCAACAGCCTTGCCACGATACTTGTGTCTGCTCTTCGAGGAGATACTCCTTCAAATATTCTTATATACGGAAAAACAGGAACTGGTAAGACGGCTGCAACAAGGCATGTCGGATTTGAACTGGAAAAGAAAAGTGAAAGTTTGAATACGTTATGCAGTGTATTATACATAAATTGTGAAATCATTGATACCCAATATCGGCTTGTAGCAAACCTTGCAAGGCAGTTTGGCGAAGATATTCCCATGACAGGTTGGCCTACAGACCAGGTTTTTACCAAGTTTAAAGAGGCTATTGAATCTAACCAATTGGTTTTAATCATTATTCTGGATGAAGTTGATAAATTAATCAAGAAAGGGGATGACGTTCTTTACAATTTATCCCGTATCAATGAGGACCTCAAAAATTCTAAGGTAAGTATTATCGGAGTTTCAAATGATTTAAAGTTTACAGAATTCCTTGACCCCAGAGTCAAGAGTTCACTTGGTGAAGAAGAAATTGTATTCCCGCCATATGATGCGGAACAGATAAGTGATATACTTCATCAAAGGGCAGAAATAGCGTATAAAGAAGGTGTTCTGGATGATATGGTAATTCCCTTGTGTTCAGCATTTGCTGCACAGGAACATGGGGATGCAAGAAGAGCCCTTGACCTTTTAAGAGTTTCTGGAGAATTAGCCGAGCGTGAAAGTAAACAAATCGTAGAAGAGAAACATGTAAGGAGTGCACAGGAAAAGATTGAAAATGACCGTATCGTTGAAGTGGTCCGAACACTTCCAACCCAGTCCAAACTTGCGCTCTACAGTGTGATTCTTCTCAGGAAAAATGGTTATGTAAATGTCACTACAGGTGAAGTGTATAATGTTTATCGCCAGTTGTCTCAAAATATTGATATGGATATCCTTACCCAGAGACGAGTTACAGACCTTATTTCAGAACTGGATATGCTTGGTATTTTAAATGCTGTTGTTGTGAGTAAAGGGCGGTATGGCAGAACCAAAGAAATTGATCTGAGCGTTCCAGTGGAAGGTACACTTGAAGTGCTTTTTGAAGATTATAGATTGAAACCACTTGAAAATTTCAAACCGGTGATAACCAGCCAGACCCATCTGTAAGATACATTTTACTTCATTAATTTCTTCATCAATTCTGTATCTTTTAGTATTTTAAAACTGACAATTCCACCTACAATAAGGTTCATGTAGAAAGTAAGCGCACGCCATGCAACTACAATGATTCCAAGTATGGAAGCCGGTACAAAAACTGAAAACAGGGTTGTAGCTCCGATTTCCGCTACACCACTGGCCCCCGGGGTTGCCGGTATAATTATTATAATCAAAAGCAATACCTGTGCAGCGTAAACAAGTAAAAACGGAGGGTCCTGATTCAATCCAAGCAGGATTATTGGAAGCATGGAAAATTCAACAACCCAAAAAAGTATGGTACACCCAGCCCCATAGAACAGTCCTTTTCTCCCTTCCTTTAAAAATTTAAGCAGGCTTTCGTGGAACTGTTCAAGCTCATGGTCTATGCGGTCAATTAGTTTGTGATGCTTTCCACTGGATTTTTTTCCTAATAATCCTGCAATTTTATTTGCTACAATCCGCGTTCCTGATTTTGTTTTTTCCGGTTTCCATATTGTAAACATCAAAAAAGCAAAAACAACAACCATAAAAATTTGACCCATTACAAAGGCCGTATCCAGCCTTGAATCTGACATCACATCTCTGAAAATGTACAATGCAAAAGGAGCAAACATTAATATTAATAAGGCATCTATCATCCTTTCTCCCAGTACTACCGCACTTGCACAGCCAACCGGTAAATTGTCTTGGTGCAAAAGATGAACTCTTAAGGGTTCTCCACCTACAGAGGATGGGGTAAGAGCCGCTACAAAAGTGCTTGAAATTACAATTTCTATGGATCTAATCAAACGGGGTTTGTATCCAAGTGCTCTTGACATTAAATGCGTCCTTGTGCCCCATATAACATATGAAAAAGAGTGTAATGCTACAGCTATCAATAGGTATTCTGTCCTGACTTCTTTTACAATCTCAAGTGTTGTAGGGTCAACAGTTAGTAAAAGGACAACTATGATTGAAATTATACTTATCAAAAGTGATAGAGGTAGCCATTTATCAAATTTGTTCATGGGACACATTTTTAGCGGTTATTTTTTTTTTATTTATGGAATTTAGTATGGGTATATAAAAAAACTGCAATAACATGTATTTATATTTTGTTAATACATAATAAAAATAAATATAATAATATTTATTGACTTATTACCAATAATTAAACGAGGTCTTATTAAATGAAAATATTGATACTGGTATGTGGTGAAGGCTTGGGTCATACCAGCCGCTGTGTTTCTCTTGGAAGGGAATTATCATCGGCAGACTATGAACTTTTATTCGGAGCATATGGATATTCCAAAGAATTTATTGAAGACAACGGTTATCAGACCCGTGAAATACCATCTGAAGTAAAGCTTGTTGGCAATTCAGGGTCGCTTGATTTGAAGGCATCAATAGGTGCAACTCTTAAAGAGGGTGACTTACTGGGAGCGCCCAGAGTGTACAGATTATTCAATGAATTCAAACCTGATGTGGTGGTATCTGATAGTTATTATCTGGGTGTGTTGGTGGCAAGAGCCAAAAAAGTTCCTGTATATTTTATAATTAACCAGTCCAATATGGAAGAATTTTTCAAAAACCGAGGTATACCTCTTAAGCTGATTGGTAAAATCATAAAGCGGTTTTATAGTACGGTTTTTAAAAAGGTTGACAAAATTATAATACCAGATTATCCCATGCCTTATACTGTCTGTCAGTATAATCTCTCGTTTCAACCGGAAGTTGCTGAACATGTTTTCTATAGCGGACCATTGATAAAGAAAAAACATCATGAAGTGGAAGCCAAGCCTCTTGATAAACCCCATATATTATCAGCTGTGGGAGGGTTTGGCTATAGGGAACCCATATTCAAAAAAGTAATCGAGGCAGCGAGACTGGATAGTGGAATCAATTATACACTCATGATGGGTCCCACTATAGACCCTGATGAATATACTAACCTTCCGGATAATGTTCAGATTATGAAATTTTACAGTGAGCCGTTCCCTTATTTAAAAAGTGTGGATGCGGTTATTGCTCCGGGAGGACATACTACTATTATGGAATCATTAAGTTTCGGGGTACCTGTGTTATCTTTCCCGGATATGAATCACAGTGAACAGGAGAATAATGCCAAGGTAATCGATGAAAGGGGTTATGGACGATGTTTGAATTATTCCACAACTCCTGAAGATCTTTTAGAGTATATAAAGGAAATAACAGAAGAAAACAAATTTAAAGAAAATACACAAAAATTAAAGAATTTGGGTGAAGAACTGGATGGACCAGTAGCGATTATGAAAATGCTGGAATCCTACCAGGGAGCTAATCAATGATTATCCGGGTACTATCAACCTGAGATATCCTATGTATGGAATCCGATACCTTGCAACACCTATTATCCATTCATCTTTAACAGGGCGTTGATAACTTATAGATCCCTGCTGATCGAAGTGGGTGTTGGTTTTTGGATTATCTCCTTTGGTTATGTAGCCGCTGTAAGTTGCATGAGGTCCATCGTTCCACATGGGTTCCCCTTCTTCTACAAAATACATGGCTCTATGAATTACAGGTGTAACGCTATCTTTTCCATAGGGTTGGTACAGAATTACATCTCCTCTGTTTCCAAATGATGTATAATCATTGCTTGCTTTATGGGTTTGTATCTGTGTCCGATCTATATCTTCTACAAAAATGACATCTCCCACATGGATATTCGGTTCCATACTCTCTGATTCAACAGCTACCATTGGTGTCCACATACCAAATACAATCTGGGAAAACGTTGCAAATATAGCCACAGCTAAAAAAACAACAAATATATCTCGAAGAAGCGATACCCAGAAATTCTCGCTGTGTCTGAAAGTATTTAAAGCATCCTTTAGACCCATAACAAATCTTACAGGTTTATAATGTTGCTTCATTTAAATAAGTAACTTTTAATGGATAGTCTATTATAAGGGATTATCAAATTAGCTCATGATTTCACCCATTCTAATTTGATGATATTTTCTCATACATAATTTGCAAAAGAATTTGTTTCTTTAATTCCATTTTGCAAATTTGTCATCACAAGCAATTGATAAGCTACGAAATTCATGATTGAATACAGTTTCTTACTTGAATTGTTCAATCCTCTGATATCAAATTTAACTGTCCATTTTATGTTTTTGTGGATTCTTTCACATTCCTTTCTATATGAATAATCGTCATTGAATCCTTCATCTTCTATGTTTATGTTTCGCAAGTGCATTCCTACCTGTTTTACC
>NZ_JBKGYF010000110.1:0-4896 GCF_046546175.1 Methanohalobium sp.
TTCAATACATCTAAATCATTGATATCTGTAATATCCTCGTCTTTTGCATCAGACAGTGATGCTTTAATCATTTTAAAACTTGGAACACCTGTATTACCTGTATCATCAGAAACAAGCGCATTAGACCACGGACTATTGGGCATATATGCAAATCCCTTATGAGATACTTCAGAACCTGATTCTTTAACTTTTACAACAACCTTTCCATATTTATTTTTTAAAAACACAGAATTTCCTTCTTTTAAACCTATCTTTTCCATATCCTTGTTATCCATTTTTATAACAGCAGATAGATTCTTGTATTCTTCACCAAAAAGTGATTTCTCAAGGGCTTCACTCTGGAATATATCCCTGTAGGTGATGATTTTTATATCATGTTCAGGAGCTGTAAGAAATTTTTCAAAACCCATCAAAGTTCCTCCATGATTCTTGTGAGAATCTCTTCATCAGAAAGATTCGAAGTCTCTATCATCGGTTCAAAGTCAACCCTGACACCATCCATGCGTATAGCACTGCCACCGCATTCCACCCCAGTGAGTGCAGATGGGATATTTATTTTAGATTTTTTGGAAGTTAGAGTTTCGCAGGGGTCGATTGTAATTACTGGTATCTCATTAAGATATCTGGCTATATATCCGGGTAAACTGGACATTGGGTCAGAACCTATTATAAGTGCAGAATCAACACTTTTAGTTTTTAAAAGCTCTACTACAGAGTATTCATTTCCGTGTTTTACTTCAGAATCCTCGAATTTAACCCGGTTTATATATCCGGTTTCATCATACAGATTCTGGTTAAATCCTCTCATGTTGTAATGTCCGACCATTGGAGTAAGGTAGAATTCGGACACATCATTTAATTTATCCAGCAATCGTTTTAAAGGGTTGAGGTTATCCAGAGAGTATACGAGACCAAGACCCACAAAAATAGCACCATATCTGGCTTTTTTAAGTGTATTGGCAAGTTCAAGTATTCGCTTTTTATCGAAATCAAAGGTTACTTTTGGCACTTTACCTGAAAGTGCATCTATAAGAGCATTAATTAATTCTTCATCCTTTTGTGGGGGTATAAGATAAGATTTGTTTCCGCAGATTTCTACAGTAGATGATTCCCTGATATCGATTGCAATTGCAGTCCGGTCTTCATCATAACCCTTCTGGCGGTTTTTACCGCGTGGGAAATATGTATATTTTGAAAGATGGCGCGGATGGGAGTTTGAAGGGTCTGCACCCCAATAGACAATAACATCAGCATTATTCCGCACATCATCGAGTGTGCAGGTATTCTGTATTTCACCTTTTAAAATAGATTCAATAACATTACCCTGACAAAAAGATGAGGTGTCATCAAGGTTAGCGTTTAGCTGTCTTGCAAGTTCGATCCCTTTTTTTTGTGCACCTTCAGTAGAGTTCCCGAGACCAAAAATTAGTGGATTTTTTGCATTTTTAAGAATACCGGCAGTTCCACTTATTGCAGTATTGATATCGGTTTTATTTCCGTCCAATGTACATGGCATGGGTTCATTGCAGATTTGAATACGGGATAATCCTTTCCTGCAGGCGGTGCACACTGTGGTTATATGATTATCTTCTGATTCGATTTCAATATCATCACAAAGCAGTGAACATGCAGTACACACGTAGTATTTACCGTCCACAATAATTCCTCATATATAAAATACTTATACAAATTCTATCGCTTTTGTAGGACAAGTTTCAATACATGCATTACAGAGAATCTTGTTTTCACCAAATCGCCGGCAATTGTGTATGTGTGCTTTCTGAACTACCCCATTTACTATTCGCAGAATAACCCTGTCATTTTTGGGTGCCAGTCCGATACCGGTACCTTTTGGATCTTCAGCAACATTAACCGGGCAGGCAACGACACAATTCCCGCATCCTGTGCATTTCTCTTCATGGATTATCATGCCTGTTTCTGATGCACCTTCAATCGGCGCCACTATTTCAGACAATTTTTCATAATTATCACTGTATTTATCTTCCAGTATTTCTGGACAATCATCAAGTTTAAGTTCACCAGACAGCAGTGCAGTAGCAAATGCCATGCAGGTTGATTTTCCGCATTTTTTACAGTTGGTTTTGGGAAGTAACTGATAAATTTCCATCGCGTTTGCCATAAGCCCACCTCAAATAATTAGGTTAATCATCTCCATCATAAAAAAAGAGTGCACAATGACACATTCCATCGGTATTAATTTCGTGTTTATGATAGACACATGGACAGATTATTTTTTTGTCCTGTTCTTCATCACCTGTTATAATCCTGCATGGGCAATAACGTCTGCCGTGCTTCAACTTGTTTTTGGCGAGCCCTTCAAGAACAATGTCCAGCATTTCACTATCTGGATTTAATTTGTATCCCACTCTTTCTGCATATCTGTAGGTCCATCTATGCATTTGTTTCTTGAGATTCTTTATTCTTTTATTTTCATCCATGTTGGAATACATCTCCAGTTTTGTGTTATAACCAGAACCCGGATTAAAATTTGTAAAAATCAACAATATCTTAATTGCTACTATATATAAGTATAAACCTTTTTATAAATATAATGGCTGAAACATATTGACTCTAAAAAAACATAAATAAATAAAAACGGGAGATTTTTCTCCTGTTATCCTGTTAACAATTGTTTGATTGCTTATAATTAATCTCTTACAACAAGTACCTTACCTTTTGCATGTGTCACAACATTTTGTGCCACACTTCCAAGCAAGAACCTGTTAATACCGGTTTTACCAAGTGTACCTACAATTATCAGGTCGACTCCATTCTTTTCTGCAAAATTTATTATTTCATCAGAAGGGTGCCCGTCGAGTATAGCTGTTTTAACATCGACACCTCTTTCTTCACCGACTTTTTTAACATCTTCTAACGCTTTTTTACCTTCTTCTTCCAGGTCAAACCTTACGTTTTTTATCCAGTCAGCTCCTCTCTGAGGTATTCCACCAATACGGCTGTGTGTTGAGACAACATATACAGCATGCGTCTCTGCACCGGTACATGATGCAAGTTCTACTCCCGATTCAACAGCTTTTTTGGAATTCTCTGAACCGTCAGTTGCAATTAATATTTTCTTATAGATATCACTACATGCAATTTCTGTCATTTACAAGTCTCCCCTTGATTATTTTTGATTACTGAAAATTTGAACAGAAGCAGGATGCAATCCTGCTCCTTAACCTTCCGTTTCAGGTTGTTTAACTAGCACCCGCCTGTTGGTAGGATTTATGCTGTGTATAGTACCATATTGGTATATAAACCGCTAATACTCCCAATCCTATGTATGTTGGTACAGACCCCAGTTCAAGACTGTTGAGATAGATAACACCTATCAAAAACAGTGGTATATTCAATATACCAAATATTAATGCAACATATTTCCAGCCTTTTGGAGCTTTGAAAGGTCTATCTATCTTTGATAGTTCAGAATCAGTTTTTGCTTTAACATATGAAAACAAACTTATACCGTTTGCTACCGAATATCCAATCGCAGAAGCAGCTAGCACAGCTGCTGGATTTTGCAAACCAATAAGTATCAAATTGAACACTGCTGTAAGAATCATTGCATTGATAGGTGTTCCTGCAGAATTTGTTCTACCAAGTATAGGTGGGAGGTTTCCTTCTTTAGCCATCGAGTGCATTGCTCTTGATGACCCAAGGAATGCCGTCTGTATAATCAGTATCATTGCTACCATGAGCACAAAGATGGCAAGATATGAGCCTATCTGTCCAAAAGCTGCTTGCGCTACAGGTAATAGTGCAAAATCCCCAGAATCAAGCAATGTTTCGATTCCCAAGGTCCCTATTACAGATGTTTGTACAAGGACAAATATTATGAGACAGACAAATCCACAAACGAACAATGCTTTTGGAAGGTCTGAACTTGGATTATTATATTCAGGACCATATACTGCTGCAGTTTCCCAGGCACAAGCGCTCCATTCCGCCATTGCAAATATTCCAAGTAATATCAATATATGATGTAAATCCCATGCCCAATCTGCTGGGAACCATGAGTTTGTAATATTTCCAAGATTGAAATCTCCTGTAGCAAACGGTGCACCAGCTATAATGACAAGCGGTGCTATTGAGATGATTGCAAGTATCATACCAACTAAAGCGCCACTGGAAAGCCCGCGGGAGTTAACGATTAACAATCCTCCAAATATAACAACTCCTGCAGTTATTGACAAAGCATATTGGGAAATACCCCAAGGTATCATCTGATGTAGGTAAGTACCGATAAGAATCGCCATTATTGCCATAACCGGGTTCCACGCAAACCAGTAGCCCCATGCACTGAAACCACCAATTAATTTACCTCTATCGAATCTACCACCTTTTCCTTTGAATACGTTTTGTGCAAACCCAGGAAGTCCCGAGGCTTTCGGAAACATTACAGCGAGTTCACCATAAGCGTAGTTCTGGAAAAATCCTTGGATAACAGATATAGCCCAAACTGCTATAGCAAATCCCCATAGCCAGAAAGCAAAATATCCTATTGAAGGTAGAACCAACAGCGGTACTCCAAGAGCTATAGCCAATCCCTGTTTCCAATCAATAGCTCTTAATAATTCATGTTCTTCGTTTTCTGCCATAAATTAATCACACTCCATATAAATTATAATAACTAATATTTGCACTGATTAAAAAATTACTGCAGGAGAATAATATCTATTAATTCTCCAATAATCCATATTCATTTCACTTGGTTTCTGAATTTCTCACATGAATTGATCTTGATCCCGAGCAGTTCCTCGATATTCATTTTTGCAGAGATACCTTTTGGAGCACCCTCTACAGATGTAATGACACCGATACCAAGTTCTTCCCTGAGGTCTCTCATGATGTATTCATCACTAAGATCCTGGG
>NZ_JBKGYF010000111.1:0-4778 GCF_046546175.1 Methanohalobium sp.
ATATTTTCGCCATTTTTCTTTTTATATTTTGGTGGGTTGGGTTTTGAATAGTAATATTCCGGGTTATTTTTCCAGTCTTTAATTGATTGGAAGAAAGATTTCCAGTTTTTATCCATCAGTTTTAGTGTCTGTTGTGCTGTTTAACTGATGGTGATGATACTGGAACCGGTGAATACTAAATTAAATTAGAGGTTTTTACCCTCTTTTCATTTTTTCAGTTATCTGCGGTCTACAACGCGTTTAGGTCTCCCTTTTATACGATAAAATTCCAGTTCACCGGATCCTGTAAAATTAAATATGATGTTGAAGGTTTCATCATAATATGCCTGTTCCAGAGCAGGCTTGTAATGGAAGAATGATTTCAGGAAATTTTCTCTGACTACTTCCTGGTCACAATTTGCAGGATCATGGCATTCAAGACTTACTCTCATGGTGGTTTCGCCTTCCTCCTCTCCACCATACAGGAACGATTCATATTCTCCCGTTAGATACTCTATATTCTCCCTCTGGAAAACTCCACGCTCTATATCCACACGATTAAATGGAGTCCCCTGGATCCAGAAGGTCTCAGCTTCTCGCTGTGGGTTTTCGATTTTCATATGAGTTCTACCGCATGAGCATTTATCCCTTGTACGGACCACTGTTGTATCTTCGGTATCATAATTAAGTAGCAAAGTTCCGCATTTTGAACCCACAGGTAGCAGTGTTGTAAAAACAATTCTCCCGCACTCACCGTCATTTACAAATTCATTCATCCGGGGGTCATAGACATCCAGATGGACAAGGTCTTCCGGAACATGCAGCCCATTTATCGCACTACACTCGCCGCACATTGTTCCTTCGGTACTGCCATAGGTGTTGTACACATCACAGCCCCATACTTCTGAAAGGTAGTTCCTTGATTCCTCTGCAAAGCTTTCTCCTCCAACTACCAGCCGTTCTATACTGGATTCAGATGGTTCAAGACCTTCTTTCTTCATCCGTTCAGCAAGTCTTAACAGTTTGAATACATTCCCTACGATACCGGTAGGTTCATAGGAAGTAATTACACGTACAGGAAACGTGCATTTCCCTTCTGGAATTATAGACATGCCAATATCACGTGCAGCAAGAGTCATTGTATTTGCACCCACATTCATACCATAGGATGCACAGACAACAACCCTATCATCGGGACCAAAACCCTGTGATGTAAAACTCCTTGTATATTTTTCAGCATATCTTTCCCAATCTTCCCATGTCAAAAAGAAGGATTTTGGTATACCGCTTGTTCCGCTGGTTTCGTGTACGGTAAACACATCTTTCCAATCTACACTTTTGAAATCAAAATTCTTTGTTCCAGGCGGTTGGTTGGTGCGGATAGTATCCCCTGATATTATGGGCAGTTGTAAAAGGTCTTCATGTGACTGGATATCGGACGGATTAATATTATATTTATCAAACCATTTCCTGTAAAAAGGTGAATTCCTGTAGGCATAATCAACAGTATACTTTACGCGCTCGTCTACAAGTTCATCCAATTCATTACGACCCAGTGTTTCAATTTCCTGATTGAAATATCGTACATCACTCATAGTATCTTTTTAGGTGGTGTATGTATTTATATATTTTTTAACGACTCAATCATGTCGGTAACATCGGTTGTAGGAAGACTGCAGGTATAGTTCTGACATATATGTGCGGTTGCTTTTCCGTCTTGGGAACTCATATTTCTGGTAAACCCTGCAATGTTTACAATTTCCGGTGATTCGACATTATCCGGTTTTAAAAGCACAATTTTACGGGGTATAAAATCAGACCTTAGAGATTTTAACATGTTTTGAGTGTCTTCTGACTGGAAATCTCCTGTTATCACTATTTCATTTACTGAGCCCTGGACAAAATCAAGTGCTTGCATGGAATGTGTGGATGCGAGCGGATTCCAGGATAATGCTTTTGAAAATGTCTGCATGGCATCAGATGCTTTATTCTCAAGTTCAAGGTTTCCGGTCATTCTTCCAAGACGAAGCAGGTTCATTATTGCTACAGAATTACCTGAAGGAATAGCACCGTCATAGATTTCCTTTTTGCGAACAATGGGTGAGTCTGCAGTATCTGATGTGAAATAGAATCCGCCGTTTTTATTATCCCAGAAGTGACTGATTAGGTAACTGTTGAGTTCAAGTGCCTTTTTAAGGTATTTAACCTCAAAAGTGGTTTCATAGAGTTCGATTAATCCCCATGTCAAAAAAGCATAGTCGTCTACGAATCCCTGAACTGCGGATTCTCCATCGCGGTATCTGTGCATCAACTGGCCTGATGAATTATACATATTCTCAAGAATAAAATCAGCGGCATTCCTAGCAGCATCGCTGTAACGGTTATCATCAAAAACCTGTGCGCCCTTTGAAAGAGCGGCAATCATCAGACCGTTCCAGTCGGTAAGAATTTTATCATCCTTTGCCGGATGCACACGTTTCTCCCGTGCTTCAAACAGTTTTCTCCTTGCAACTTCTAGGCGTTTTTGTGAATATATGGTTTTAAGCAGGTTTTGTTTCCAAACTTCGCGTTTTTCATGTGCCTCATTGAGTTTTTTATGGAATTCATCCAGTGTTTCATCCGGTTCTGCATCGATGTATAATGGTGTATCCAATAAATGGGGGATATTCTTACCTGACGGTTTACCGGTTTTCTCATCAATGAAGTTACCTTCTTTCTTTAGATTAAATAGGTTGGTTACAATATTTGTTTCTGTTTTTGAGAGAGAATTTTGAATTTCTTCATATGTCCATGTATAGAATTTACCCTCTACACCCTCGCTATCAGCATCTAATGCAGAGTAGAATCCCCCTTCTTTTGATGTCAGGTCCCGTAGAACATAGGTGAATACATCTTTGGCTGTTTCTGCATACTCAGTTTTTCCGGTCGCCTGGTATGCTTCTGTATAAGCCATCGAAAGAAGTGCCTGATCATAGAGCATTTTCTCAAAATGAGGAACAAGCCAGTAGCGATCTGTCGAATAACGGTGGAATCCAAATCCAATGTGGTCAAATATACCACCCTTTCTCATACATTTGAGTGTCTGCTCAACCATTTCCAGTGCTTTGTTACTAGATGTTCGCTCCCAGTATCTCATCAGATACATTAGGTTATGCGGTGAAGGAAATTTTGGAGCGGTACCGAATCCACCGTATTCTGGGTCGTAATTTTCCAGAAGCGATTTATAAGCTGTATCCAGTTCCTGATTGCCCAGTTCCTGGGGTTCAGGTTGTTTGGTGGAAAACTCTTCAATGGACGATGCAATCTGTTCTGCACGATTAACTAGTTCTCTTTTCTGTTTTGACCACATATCACTGATACGGGGTAGTAAATCAACAAGTCCTGTCAACCCAAATCTGCTTTCCTTTGGCAGATAGGTAGCAGCAGAAAACGGTTTTTTATCGGGAGTCATGATTATTGTAAGAGGCCATCCCCCTCTTCCGGTAAGTGCCTGACAGACATCCATATAAATACTGTCAATATCTGGATGTTCTTCTCTGTCAACCTTTATACTTACAAAATTTTCATTTAACAGTCTGGCTACTTCAGGATCTTCAAAGGATTCTTTTTCCATTACATGGCACCAGTGACATGTGGAATATCCTATGGATAAAAAAATGGGTTTATCTTCATTTTTCGCTTTTTCAAAAGCACCCTCACCCCAAGGGTACCAGTTTACTGGATTATAAGCATGCTGCAACAAATATGGGTTTTTTTCATTGATTAAGTGATTTGGCTTTTCCTCAGTTTCACCTGTTTCATTGTTCATCTAGGTCACCTTCAATGGAGATAATGTGTACTAATACCCGTTTTAAATCATCAATTCAGAATGCTGCAAAAAACACTATTCAGCAAAATTAAATTTTAGAGTTGGATGTGTCAAGTTTAATATCCCTATTTTAAATTGAAGTTGCATGGTATTTATATCTATGGTAAAAAAAACGACAGCCGATAATATATTAATTGTGAGTTTAATTAATTTGATTTTAAAAACGGGTTATGAAATTAAACTTTAATATTTTCATCATTTTAAATGCAATCTTATTTAAAGGAATAATATTAACCCTCAAATATTAAACTAATTGCATCATTCATAATACAAATTATCTACCATTAAACAGAATAAGGCCATCGGGGAGTCATTGTTTAGTGAAAATTTTGAATCAGAGCAATTTAAACATGAGTTTAAGGATAAAAATAAAGACGAACTAATTGAAAAATTAGCTGAGCTGAAGAAAGAAAACGATGTACTGCGAAAAGATAAAGCAATATTATCAGAAGCTGAAAAAATCTCCCATCTTGCCTGCAGGGGATGGGATATCCAAAATAACGAGTTTACTTTCTCATCCGGGTAGGACCATATAATCGGGATGGATACCAAGACACTGACTACTTCTGATGCTTTGAAAGTACTTCATCCTGAGGATTTTTCTTTTATATGTAATGAGATGGATAAAGCATTAGATAGTATAAAGCCCTATAATATTGAACATCGTATGATTCGCTAGGATACAGGGGATATAATTCATGTTAGAGTATTTGGAGAAGTTATAAGGGATGAAAATGAAAACCCTGTCGTTATTTATGGTGTTGCTCAGGACATTACGAAAGTGGGGCAACAGAGGTATGTGAAAGCCAACGGTTTCTAACCGTCCCTGAGAAAGAGCAAATCGAACCGGAGGATTATCTGGGTGTCGATCTGAATACAACCGGACATATAGCTGTGATGTCAAACCCGAAGACCGGTAAAATCTGGAAAC
>NZ_JBKGYF010000112.1:0-4654 GCF_046546175.1 Methanohalobium sp.
TCCCTTTGTTTCATTTCAAAGAAATGAAACTCGCATTAAATCTACGATTTGATTCGATGCTAAAGACACAATGGTTTTCTACCTTAAATCTTTATAAAACAGCCAAAATGAATACCAGAATATACTTGTTAAATATTTTTCAAGACAATCCATTAGTAAACACTTAGCTATAAAATATATAAAGGGTTAAATATATAATTCAACCCTTTGCAGCACTGACTTCAGATACCTCAGCCAGTTGCTTGCTGTTCAGGACTTTTTCAAGGTCAAGAAGAATTAACAATCTGTCATCCAGTTTACCTACACCTTTTATGAAATCAGAGTTGATTTTTGATGTTATCATATCGGGTGTTGGTTCTACATTTGACTCGGGAATGCTTAAGACTTCACTAACAGAATCAACCGTCATACCGAGTATATTACCGCCGATTTCAACGACAATTATCCTATTGTCATCGTCTTCTTCTTTTGTTGTCAAACCAAGTATCCTTGAAAGTTCTATAACAACTATGATGTTACCACGGATATTTATAACACCTTTTACGTAGTCAGGAGCCTGTGGTATACGTGTACCCTGGTGCATCCGTATAATCTCCTGCACCTGCATTATGTCCACACCAAACTCCTCATCACCAAGCTGAAAGACAACCAATTGCATAGATTCATTTTCGCTTTCATCAGATTCAGACTCTGTTTTTATTGCTGTCTGGCTCATAAGATCGTCTCCTATAAAATGAAAGAAAACCAAGAATTAATCACTATTCTTATCCTTTTTATCAGAAGAATCAACTTTGAAACTTTCTACAGATTGGTTCAGTTCTTCAGCCATCTGGTTTAGATCCTGTGCGGACTTGGAAAGCTCCTGCATTGAAGATGTTTGTTCTTCAACAGATGCGGATGCTTCTTCGGTACTTGATGATGATTCTTCAGCAATAGAGGATACTTCTTCAACAGACGAGGTAACCTCTTCAACAGAAGCAGATAATTCTTCAGCAGAAGATGCGATATCCTGTACCATATTATCGGCTTCACTGGTTTTATCAACGACATTTGACATGGAACCTACAGTTTCATCAAGCGCCTGTGAACCATTTTCGATTTCCTGTGAACTGTTTTCCATCGAACTCACAGCTTCACCTGTACTGTTTTGTATTTCCTGTATCAAATCACCGATTTGCTGGGCTGAATTACTGGATTCCTCTGCAAGTTTTCGGACTTCATCTGCAACGACAGCGAACCCACGACCCTGTTCACCGGCTCTTGCAGCTTCTATAGCAGCATTAAGTGCAAGGAGATTGGTCTGGTCGGCGATGTTTGTAATCATATTAACAATCTCACCGATCTTTTTGGATTTTTCATCCAGCTCTCTGACAACTTCTGAGGTTTGTTCTGAGGTTGTCTGGATGGAATCCATTTTACTTTTGAGTTCCTTAGACTGTTCACCGACCTCATTAACCAGTTTATTGACTTCAGTAACAGTTTCAGAGGTTTTCTGTGCATTGCTAGATACGTCCTGTATGCTCGTGGACATATCGTTCATGGTGCTTGATACTTCCTGTATCTTTGTGGACTGGTTTTGAGCACCATTTGTAATCTCGGTTATAGTGTCAGAAATCTGGTTTGCAGAAGATGTCAATTGCTCTGATGAAGCAGATAGTTCCTCAGATGTAGAAGAAACCTGAGAAGCACTTTCTTTTATATTTTCTACAAGGTTTTTAAGGTTTTCCTGCATTTCTTCAATAGTATCTGCAAATTCTTTCAGGTCACCTTTTGTTTCGACATTTATTGATTGTGTAAGGTCTCCATCTGCAATGGATTCAGCAACTCTTTTGGTTTCATTGAGAGGTTCGACAATAGCATCAAGTGTGTTATTTATGCCTTTGATAACGTTCCTGAATCCTACAATATCATAGTTATCAGGGTTACCTCTTGTGCTGAGTTTTCCGTTGAGTGCATCGTCAACAAGTCCTTCAACTTCAGAAACTGCCTGGTTTTCCTCGGTGATATCGATGACGTATTCCAGACCACCGACTATTTCACCATTACTATCTTTAATGGGTGCACCGGTGTATCGTATAGGCAGTTCGCCAGATGGCAGTTTAGCTACAGTATCATCCGTAAAAGTACTGTCTTTCTTCATCGCTTTGGCTACCTGACAGTTATCAGTGTTGCAGTGTCCAGTGTTAAATAAATTGTAGCACTTTTTACCTTCACATTCTTCAGTCGTTTTCCCAACTGCCTCTGCTCCTGCATTGTTCATAAACTGTACATTCATGTTTTTATCAATCACCATCACAGGTGTTGGGACATTATTCAGGTATTCAGCCTTTTGTACTGCATCATCAAGAGCTTTTTTGGTATCTGTAATATCAACAACGTATTCGACAGCACCGTTTATATTCCCATTTGAATCCTTGAGTGGAGCTCCTGTGTATCTGATAGGTATATTCTTACCTTTGGGGTCACATATGGTTTCACTAGTTTTAACAGACCCTGTTCTCATTGCCTGATCGCATCGACATTCACCAGTGTTGCAATGTGGAGTTTTAAAAAGTTCGTAGCATTTCTTACCGATACATTCATCTTGGTCCATGTCAAGGACTTGAGCACCTGATGAATTAAGAAGTGTCACAGTAAACTCTTTATCTATTGTCATTATCGGTGTTGGCAGAAGTTCGACGATACCAGCTTTTGATTCAGTATCACTGACTTTTTTTGTGAGATGATCAAGCATTAAATTAACTGAATATGCCATCTCCCGGTCTACGCCGTTCTGGGTATCAAGTCTGGCATCGATTTTTCCGTCCTGTATATTGTTGGCGACTCTTACTACATCCTGTTTTGTTTCATTATTATTTCCAAATAGATTGAACAATTTGGGTTCCTCCGTAGATTTTCTGTTGACTGGGTTAGTCATTTACGATTTTTATGTTAATATCGGCAATGACTGAAAGGTCATCATCATTATCATCCTAAGATGAAATTATAAATATATTTAGATTTGTAAATATATAAATGTATTCAAATGTTTCATCAGTGTTAACACTGGAAAATAATTTATATCTTGGTACCTACATAAGTGTTCATCCTGGAAATAAGTGAATACAAATTAACACGTGAACATAAGATGCATTTATACGTATTTTTTATGTTCAGATTTATCAGAAATTTATACATGAATTATATGTAATTGTTCATCAATTTATATAATTGAGAGATATAAAAACTGGATTATATATCTCCCTTAAAAAACGGAAAAACGGATTACTCCATTGTTGGATGGGGTCACTCATCTTGCCTATAAAACAAGTTGGATGGTGAAAAACGGAAAAACGGAATAAAGGCTACCCCCATAGTCTAATACTTCAAGAAGCAGGGTTAAACCCTGCCTTTTCTACTTTTTTTAACCTACCTATAATATCAGAGAGTATTCTGTTTAATATATCAAAACAAGTTAGATTGATTGACAGTACAACAAGGAAAAAAATACGACTTAATTCGCTTTTTTGACAGTTATCCAGAACATAGAACCCTTGCCATCGGGGTTATCTTCAACACCTATATCGCCGCCATGAAGCTCTACTACATTCTTGACGATGGAAAGGCCTATACCTTTACCCATTGATTTTTCACCACTACCTCTTTTGAATCTGTCAAACAGAGGTTCCTTTTCATCATCAGGAATACCGGGACCTTTATCTATCACCCAGACCTTCCAGTGATCATTATAATCAACTACATCCACAATTATTTCGCTATTTTCCGGACTGTACTTTATAGAATTGGATATCAGGTTTGAGAAAGCCTGTTCTATAATCGAGTTTACATGAGCATAGTATCCGCCCTGATTAACAAAAACAATATCCATGTTTTTATCAGTCAACTTGTCCTGTAAACTGTTGATAACATTTTCAAGTATATATCCCAAATCAAGGCGTTCATACTCTATATGGTCCATGCATTCAATTCTTGCAAGGTCGCCGGCTTTTTCAATCAATTCGATAGCCCGGTTATTGTTGTTTATGATCTTTTCAATAATCTCAAGTTTTTTAGGGTCAGTTTCCTTTTTGTAGAGTACCTCTGCAAACCCTTTTGCAATACCGACAGGGTTTTTCAGGTCGTGTCTTAAGACGTCTGCAAACATTTCTCTTGTTTCGCTTAATCTTTCCAGTTCAATTTCTGAGAGTTTTCTTTTCGTGATATTCAGATGGTATGCAAGTACTGGTCTTGGTTTTTCATCTTCCAGAGGAATAACCTTCATAATGAACCAGCGCCTCTTATTCGGCGCATGACAGGGGTACTCCAGTTCAAAATATTCTCTCTTGCCATGTATAACATCCCTTATACCCTCTGCAGCAACCGGTGCCTCATCTGAATTTTCACCGGTGGCTTCATCACATACTTTAAGGTAATTTGTCCCTTCGCTGCAGTGTTCTGGTGGCAGTTCATTATCTCTTGCAAAATCTTTCCAGCTGTCGTTTACATAAAGTATAGTACCGTCGGTATCAATAACTACAAAGTTGTCAGGCAGGTCTTTGATAATGTTCTTTTTTAAATCAGGTTTGGATGTTGTTTCATGATTCATTTCTAAAAATGTTTTATCTGGATAAATTATATAATTTTATCGGTATAATATTAGTTAATAAGTAGTTCG
>NZ_JBKGYF010000113.1:0-4472 GCF_046546175.1 Methanohalobium sp.
ATGGAGATAGTTTGATCCAAGAATCATATTCAGATTGTAAGGTTACTGGAAACGAAAGCATTGGTGGTTTGGTAGGTGCTAACGGTGGGAAAGATTTAAAAGTTTATGATATTGGAGGGGAGCCCGACAAGTTTAATACATCAGGAGGATTGATTAACTCTTCAAATGCCAGCGGTACCGTCCAGGTGAACAATGATTATCCGGGGATGAATATCGGAGGACTTGTTGGACAGAGTTATGATGGTACGGTTGAAAAATCAAACGCAACAGGTGATGTAATAGCAGGCGGTTCCGACAACGTTGGTGGTCTTGTTGGCTACAATGATGGTGACTCTGTTACTTTTGAGCCTGTGTCTAACACTGTCCTCGAATCCTACGCAACCGGAGCTGTCGAAGGTAACCAGAGCGTAGGTGGTCTCATCGGTACCAATTTCAATGATACAGTACAAGATACCTATGCACTCGGGTCTGTCGATGGAAACACAGATATTGGAGGGTTGGTAGGAAATAACACCGGAGAGAAAGGTTATGTTAATCACTCCTACGCAGCAGGACCTGTATCCGGCTCTGATAACGTGAGCGGATTAATCGGCTGGAATAATGAGGGTTCGGTTACAAGTGCCTATTGGGATACCGAAACTACTGGTCAGGACTCATCGGATGGTGGAACACCCCTGACAACTTCCGAGATGAAAGGTGATGAATCAAAAACTAAAATGAAGTTTGATTTCGGAAATACATGGAACGTTGTCGACATTTCTAATTCCATTTCGTACCCTTACCTATCAAACAACACCCAACAGCCTGAACCCGGATTGGAAAGTTTGGATTCTGAAGACAAACAAGAACCTGAAACTGATGATGATTCGGTAAGATTATCTGTAGGTGATAACATGCCGGATGAAAGTGTCCGTTCAACCGATTCTAAACAAAAGGTCGTTTCTGCAGGAGAATCCGTTGAATATAACTTCAGCGAGAGTAGTGGTTCTGTCAAAGGTATAAGTTTCGATTCAAAAGAAAATATGGGACGTGTAATTGCCAAGGTGCAGACCCTTGATAAATTGCCCGACGATGTCAAATCACCGACTGAAACTGGTGAAAAAGACCAAACAGCAAGTAAGACTTACAGCACCATGAGCATCACGGTTGGTAAAAGTGGTACTGTATCCGAAAGCAACTCAGATAACACCTTGATCGAGTTCGATGTCACCAAGGAATGGGTCGAGGATAACAACATCGACCCAGAAACAATCCGGATGGAGAGGTATCACAACGGAGAATGGCACGACCTGACAACCAACAAAGTCGCAGAAGATGACAATCTGCTGCATTTCACCGCGTTTACTCCCGGATTCTCGATATTCGCTGTAGTTGGTGACGAAATCGAAGAAACCGGTACAGAAGAAGAGGAAAATGAAACTGCAACAGATGAAACAGTAGAACCCGAACCCGATGAATCCACACCAGGGTTCACATCGCTTCTGATACTCGGTGTAATTGGGACTGTCTACATGGTTTTGAGAAGAAAGAATTGAATGCAGCAATTAATGCTGCTTCTTTATTATTTTTTATTGATTGTCTTTGTAGAAACCCTTTCCTCTAACTTCCGCTAATAAATTACTACTTTTATAAGAACAATCCCCAATATGATTTTGACCACAAAAACACAAAGGGAATTGATTTGATGAAGACACCTATTATTACCTGAATCAGGTGAAAGAGGTCAAGTTCAAGTTCCTAATTTATAATTTTGATAAGTATATTTCTGTGCCATTAATTATTCAAGTGAGGATTTCTACAGAGTCTAAATTTGTATGCTATTCAAAAAAAGGGCTCCCTTTACAGGGAGCTTAACTATCCAAAAACACAGGAAGGAGGTTGTAGAAAGGCCATTTTAGATTTTTGCGCACACCCCCCGGTTGTACCCGTGGCCCGAATAGAGCCGATACATCCTGTTGCGACGCACTTTGCCATTATTGTCCAGAATGGCTGAAAAGACAATTGCCGGGTCAATCTTTTTTCTCTGTTTGTATAGCACCACTTTCTCTATCATTTATTCCCCCCGATTCTTGAGGTTTTAACCCTGGAAAGTAGATTGGCAGGGAGATATTTATAGTGCTGGAATTGGGCTACATATGTTAGTGGTTTGGGTAAGATGATGGATACTTCTATTTCACTATTCAGACACCCGGATTTACCACTATGTTTGCAGTGGCTTTGATTGCAGGTGCATCACTAATTATGAGTAAGAAAGACTGAAGTCTTGAAAATGAGCGCAATCAATGCTCATAATATTTTATTTTTCATAAGTGATTTTTCACAAAGCCAACACCCTTATATTTAGAAATAATATTATTAAAATCAGATGAAAAATTCATCAGAGACTAAAAAGGATGTAAATGCTGTACTGACAACTACATTATTATATGTTATTTTTGCAGGTATTTGGATCATTTTTTCAGATATGGCATTGGGCTGGTTTGTTTCTGATATAAGATTATATGGGTTGCTGCAAACCTATAAAGGATGGTTTTTTGTTCTTGTAACTGCCATTCTGTTTCTATTTTACGTAATACCTCACATTAATGAAATCAACAAATCTTACGAAGAGGCCTTAAAAAGCAAAGAGGAATACAGGTACATTTTCGAAAATGCCGCAAACCTGATTACCTCTATAGACTCTGGTGGCATGATTGTTGACTGCAACGATCAAGTGCAGAATTTCCTGGGCTATAAAAAAGAGGAAATAATAGGCTATCCAATGGCAAAGATATTTCATCCCAACGATCTGGCCAAAGCTTCGCAATCCCTTCAGGAAATTCTTCAAACCGGCTATTCTTACTGTAAAGAATACAAGATGATTAGGAAGGATGGTACTCTTATTGATGTTATTATAAATTCCTCTGGTATGAATAAAACCAATGGAAATTATGAAAGGACAATAAGTATAATCGATGATATCACCGAACGTAAAACGAGTGAAAAAAGGATTGAGTACCTCACTTCGGTGTTAAAATCCATACGTAATGTAAACCATCTTATCGTAACAGAAAATGACAGATTGAAACTTGTACAGGGTATCTGTGATAGTCTCACCGAATCCCATAGTTTCAAAAGTGCATGGATATGCCTGATGGATTATGATCAGAGATCAATCCTGATTAAGGAAAGTGGTGGGGGTAGTGAATTCTCACTCCTTTCATCAAAAATGAAAAATGGTGAAATCCCTAGTTATATCAGGAATGTTTTAGAAAAAGATGAATTGCTTGTTGTAGACGACCTATTTGAACAAAATACTGATTATATCCCAGCAAAGGAAAATACAAAATTAGTATACCTGCTTTCTAAACTTGAATACAAGGATAATGTCTATGGTGTAATTGCAGCCACCATTTCCAGGGAATTTGAACAGGACGGCGAAATAATAGGTTTGCTTGAAGAAGTAAAAGGTGATATTTCTTTTGCGCTCTATAAATTGGAACTGGAAAATATTCGCCAGGAAATAGAAAAACATCTTCTAGAAAGTAAGGTAGCAGCTGAGGAAGCAAACCGTACCAAATCCGAATTCCTTGCCAATATGAGCCATGAATTAAGAACGCCCTTAAATTCAATTATTGGTTTTTCCACTATCCTGAAAGAGAAAAAACATGGCAATTTAAATGAAAATCAGACTAAATATATATCTAATGTTCTGAAAAGTGGGAAACACCTGCTGAGATTGATCAATGATATTCTTGACATTTCCAAAATAGAAGCAGGTAAAATGGGATATGAACCTGAAAATATAAACCTTTCAGAAACAGTTGGTGAAATAGTAGCGTTGATGCAACCAATGGCTAATAAAAAGGATATTGAACTTACATCCAACATCGAACCAGAAGACATAGAAATATTTGCTGATAAGATAAAATTCAAAGAAATCATGTTTAATCTGCTCAGTAATGCAATTAAATTCACACCTCAAAAAGGTAAAGTGGAAATTAAATCCCAACTTGTCTATCATAATATTGAAATCTCTGTCTCAGATAATGGAATAGGTATTCCTGAGGAAGAATATCACAATATATTTGATCTCTTTAAACAGGTTGATTCTTCTTCTACTCATCGTAAATATGGTGGCACCGGTCTGGGGCTTGCCATCGTAAAAAGATATGTGGAAATGCATGGTGGAAATCTACGTGTGGAAAGTGAGGTTGGTAAAGGGAGTAGATTCACATTAGCAATACCTGCAACAAAATGATTTTTTATATCAACACAATCTAATATTAACTGATTGATTGGAAAATTAATTGTCTTTTTTTTGTATCAGTAGAATTCGGATTCATCATCCACTATCAGTTCTGTAAGATAATCGAAGTTCAGCAAAATAGGGATATGAATATTTATAATTAGAGCAAATTCAAACTAAAATTCAAATAAAAAAAGTTTGAGCAGGTTAACCTGCTCATTCAATCTTTTCTTTCCCTTCTCAA
>NZ_JBKGYF010000114.1:0-4408 GCF_046546175.1 Methanohalobium sp.
GATTATATTTTATGTCATCAATTCTTATATTTTTTACTTATAAAGTAAACTATATTGAATTGAAAATCTTACAGATTACGCTAGTTTTGTTAAAAAGTAAAAAAAGAAAATGATTTTATTGTTGCAAATCATTTTTGACTTTTTCAATGCACCCAGATACAACTGAACCATCGGGTTCAAGATTTTTATCTTTTTTAACACCATAATCGGTTATTACTATATGGTGACTAACATCAATTTCTGCAAGTTCAAGGGTTTGTTTTGAACAATGAAGTGGGCATCCATCGATGGCTACAACAGAATCACACCCTTCTGCAGATTTCATAAGACCTGAGATTCTGCCACCGATTCCGACAGTACACATCATTTTCCCAATATCTTGCTTTGTAAGCTCAACTGCTATTTCGTTTGATATCTGTCCAACATTGGAACCACCAGAGCAGGGAAAAAATCCCTGCATTTGATGATTCACACAGGCATCTATCTTCTTCCATACATTTTCACCTCGTTTAACCAGATATCCATTTTTTAACATCATCTTCTCCAGGAACTTTGCCAGCTACTTTCACGTCACCATCAACTACAACTGCAGGTGTGAGCATGACACCGTAGCTCATAATTTTGTCCATATCTTCTACCTTCTCAACTTCGGCCTCGATTCCTTTATCTTTGACTACTTTGTCTACTATTTCTTTTGTTTTTTTACATTTAGGACATCCTGTTCCGAGTATTTCTATCTTCATTTTTATCACCTATTTTTAAATCAAATATCCAAATATGAGTCCAGCTATTGCAGCAATTACTGTGATAAACACTATATAGGTTAAACCTTTTTTCAATCCCATTATCCTGCTGATTACTATCATATTGGGTAAACTTAGCGCGGGTCCTGCAAGCAACATAGTCAGTGCAGGTCCTCTACCCATCCCAAGCTGAGTGAGCGAGCTTATAATAGGGACTTCGGTCAGTGTTGAAAAGTACATGAGTGCAGCGGCAGCTCCAGCAGTAAGGTTTGAAGTTATGGAGTTTTCTCCCACATACCTGGCAACATATTCAGCAGGCAACACCTCTACAATGATCCCTGCAAAGAATACACCAACCAGAAGCAGGGGTACGATTTGTTTGACCAGGAACCATACCTCACTCATCCAGCTTTTCAATTCATCCTTTGTGAACCAGTTAAGGGATGAATACACAGTAATGGCTACAAGTGGGGCCACAGCTACCAAACTGTACACCAGTGAATCAAAAAACCCGGGGAGTATTAGGATTGCAAGTAGCAAGATGAACAGCCTAACACTGTTTTTGTGCTCATCGCTTCCAGTAAGGGTGAAACCCTTTTCTCCGGTGTCATTTCTCTCAAATATAGCAGTCATTCCAAGTCCAATTACCACTGAAAATAATATGGCTGTTGCAGCGCGTGCAATTCCAAGGTCGTACCCCAGTATCTGGGCAGTGTATACAATTGCAAGAATGTTTATTGCAGGTGCTGAAAATAAAAAAGCTGTAGCCGGTCCTATCCCCGCACCACGCCGGTAGATTCCAGCAAACAGGGGGAGCACAGTACAGCTACAAACAGCCAGCACAGTTCCTGAAACCGCTGCGATTGGATAGGATACATATTTTGGTACATCTTTACCAAAAAATTGCAGTACTGATTCTTTTGAAAACAGTGCTGCAATTGCACCAGCCAGGAAAAATGCAGGTACAAGACACATTATGACATGTAGTGCCAGATATTCCTGGACCGATGCTAATCCAATCTCAGTTAGACGAATTATATAATCTTGCATATTAATCTGTACCTATTTCAAATATAATTGAAACGATTTATATAAAGATTTTCATTATTCAAAATATGAAGTTGAATATAATTCCCATCAATGTAATTCCTACACCAACAATAGCACCATATGCTATGATAAGTTGCTTTTTCATAGCTTTTTTTAGCATTATAAATTCAGGAAGTGATAATGCAGCTACAGACATCATGAATGCCAGTGAAGTACCGACTGGAAGGCCTTTACCAATCAAACTCTCGATTACAGGTATAACACCCATTATGTTGGTATATATTGGAATTCCTACTATTACAGCACCAGGAACTGCAAGAGAACCAGTTAAATAATTGGTTATAATCTCTCTGGGAACGAATCCGTGTATTAGTGCACCTATGCCTACTCCAATAAGCACATAGGGAGTTATTTGTTTAACAATATCCTTTGCTTCGGTGTAAGCTATATTGCACCTTTCTTTTATGGATGTTTCATCTTCACAATAGCTCTGGGCTCCGAAATCGAACTTTTCTACATATTTCTCAAAACCAAGGTTGTTCAACAAAAATCCACCAAATGACCCTACAATTACTCCTCCCAATACATAAAGTGAAGTAATTTTCCAGCCAAGGGTACCCAGCAGAACTACAATAGCAGCTTCATTCACCATAGGTGATACAAACAGAAATGTAATTATCATACCAAATGGAACACCTGCACTGACAAAACCAAGGAACAGTGGTATTGTTGAGCATGAGCAAAAAGGCGACACAATACCCAGTAGTGCAGCAGCACCATATCCAAAAATACTATGTTTTCCTTTAAGATAATCTCTCAGTTTTTCAGGGGCAAGGTAAGTTCTCAAGAATCCGATGGCAAATATGACCAGCAGTAAAATAGTAATAATTTTCAGACTATCGTATATCCAGAAGTGGAGAGCATCTGCAGCATTGCCTGTCAATCCGGTTGCAGTAACGATATAATCTGCTATCATTTCAAATACCATGATTTATACTCCTCGATTATTGTTAACGTTAAAAATCCATTACAATTAAATTATCTTAGTTATACTTCTTTGGAAATGTAACAGCTGATTGTTAGTTTGTCAGTCTACAATGTATCCCTTCGTTTCATCTGTGGTCACCTGCAGCAGCTGCATCCTCTGTTTAAATGATTCAGTTTGTTTTTGTCTTTTTCTGCAGTCCAACAATCTAAACAGAGTTTTATAGCTCCTAAATCCCTGTGATTAGCTTTGAGCATAGAATTATCTTCTTTCCCGCATATATTACACTTAAAGCTCATTTTGAAACCTTCTGACTAATTCATGGATGTTTAACGGTTGTGATATGTACTTACAATCATCAATGTATTCTCATACCGATAAAGAAAAAAATTGATAGGCTTTCGTATATCTTTTTATTATTGACTTTCGCATGAAGTCGATTGGTTGTCTTTTTCCTGCAATGTTCTTAGAGCGTTTTTTTCTCGTGAGTGAGGTATAGCTTTTTCACCAAGATATTTCACATGTTCGGTAATCTCAGGGAGGTAATTGACAGGAAATCCAAGTGATGCTTCTCCAGGACCTATATCTGTGGCATCTCTGCATCCGTAACATCCGTAACTAAAGTTCATGGAATTATTAATATAGGGAATTATTGTGGAATCCACACATATTGCTTGCAATACAACGGTAGAACTTTCTACCCTTTTGCCGCCAATACTATGCATATACCCCAGCAAAATCCACATCAATTTCTCTACTTTATCCTCTACAAAGACAATATCTGGTATGTCTTCAGCCATGTTAAGGGGGAATAAATCGATGCTTTTGATCTGTCCCATTTCCAACGTTGGCATGTTTTCAAACATAGATTTTCCAACAGAGTCAACATTTGTAATGCCAAATTTAACCAATCCCTTGCCGCTTTTTAGTTTTTCGGGAAGTTGTCGGAATCCAAATGCTCTAGCAGCGGCTGGGCAAGATATTGTGTCAGCATTTACAAGTATGTGCTGGCCGTGGCGCGCTTTCATCGCTGCCTGGCAATATCGATGTCCTTCTGCAGGGATAGCATCATTCACTGGAAAGTCATCTGTTAAAAAACGTACACCTACAGGATACCCATCCAGATTCAGGACGTTTTTTAACGTTTGACCGAAATTTCTGATTTCTTTTATAGTGGGCAATATATCACCTCTTTATTTCAAAGATATTTGAAACAAAATTATATATATTTTCCTGTTTCAAATTGATTTGAAATAGTTTTATGTGGGTGAAATCCCAATATAATTTATCAAAAAGGTGAATTTATGAAGGTTCAATCAATTGAGAAAGTTTTACCATGCGTTGCAGACCCATGGAAATTAAGGGTTATAGCTCATCTGGACGAAGAACCTGACCTTGAATTTTTATCCAGATATATCGATGGAAGGTATTCTGAAAAACTGGGTGTGTTGATGGTAGAGATGGGGTGCAAACAGGCCAATATCTTCAACACAGGCAAGGTTACTGTGAAAATGGTGGATACGGAAGAAGAATGCGAAAATTTCGTAAATTCTCTTCTTGCAATGGCCTGTCACAAAGCTCTCCTTGCTGGGGAACTGTGAATACAAGTAATATTAAGGTGCATTCTGAT
>NZ_JBKGYF010000115.1:0-4233 GCF_046546175.1 Methanohalobium sp.
TTCTTTTTACCATAACAATCTCCATGATGAATATAATTGATTATATTTTATGTTATCAATTCTTATTTTTTTTACTTATAAAGTAAACTGTATGCATGACTTATGATATTGATGCTGCTAAATCTTATTTGAAGAAGGCAAAAGAAAAGGCCGAGGAAGATGAAGGGTTCCCGGATGATGCTAAAGAAGAATTTAGGGATGATATCGATTATCTGTTCGATGAAATTAAAGAAATGAGGAAAAATAAAAAGTGATAAACCTTCTATTTTCTTAATGGGGTTTGGATACAATAACCCCTTGCATTGAATTTTTAGTTCTGTATTTTTGCCGTTGGTATCCGAGATATAAATGACAGTTAAAAACAAAATCAAAATGTAAGTAAGCAATCTATTTTTATATTTTGATAACATGATAGAATTTGCTAAAATTATTAATTTCAAATTTAGAGTTTAAGGTAAGGGGAGATTATTGATAAATAAATCAGTGTCAGCTAGTTCGCCATGCAATATAGCAAATTTGGCAGTCTTATAAAATAAAAACCGATAGATTGAATATCAAAAATTAGCATTTCTTATTAAAACACCAGGTTTTATTATGAACAAAAAGAACGAATCCAATACATTAACTACAGCCTTTGGAAAAGCAGTCGATGATGACCAGAACAGCCTTACTGCGGGTGAACGCGGCCCAGTCATTATGCAGGACGTTCATTTGCTTGAGAAATTAGCACATTTTGAAAGGGAACGTGTACCTGAAAGGGTAGTACATGCAAAAGGTGCCGGTGCAGGTGGCTATTTCGAAGTTACCGCAGATGTGACCAAATACACAAAAGCCAAATTCCTGTCAGAGGTAGGCAAACGTACAGAAGTATTCGCCAGGTTCTCTACTGTAGGTGGAGAACGGGGTTCTGCAGATGCTGCACGTGATCCAAGAGGGTTTGCTATCAAATTTTATACTGAAGACGGGAACTATGATATGACAGGAAATAACACCCCGGTGTTTTTTATACGTGACCCATTGAAATTTCCTGATTTCATACATACCCAGAAGAGAAATCCAGCTACTAACTGCAAAGATGCAAACATGTTCTGGGATTTCCTGTCATTAACACCAGAATCTATACACCAGGTGACAATACTGTTTTCTGACAGAGGAACACCTGCAACCTACCGCAATATGAATGGATATTCAAGTCATACATATAAATGGTACAATGGAAACGGGGACTATTATTGGGTCAAATACCATTTCAAGACCGACCAGGGAATAGAAAACCTGGACCGCCATCAAGCTGAAAAAATGAGTGGTTCTGACCCAGACCATGCGACAAGGGACCTCTATGAAGCCATTGAAAATGGTCATTATCCATCGTGGACACTTCAAATGCAGATAATGACACCTGAACAGGCTGAAAACTACAATTTTGATATATTCGATGTTACCAAAGTCTGGCCGCATGAGGATTGTCCACCTATTGAAATAGGTAAACTCGTACTAAACCGCAACCCTGAGAACTATTTTGCCGAAGTTGAACAGGCTGCATTCAGTCCTGGTAACCTGGTACCAGGTATAACCATATCGCAGGATAAGATGCTGCAGGCCAGAGTATTTTCATACCACGATGCACACATACATCGCCTCGGTACTAACTATCACCTTATACCTGTTAACAGAGCAAAAAACGCACCGGAAAACAGTTACCAGCGCGATGGTTTCATGAGGGTTGATGGTAATGGGGGAAGCGGACCTAATTACTGGCCAAATAGTTTCAACGGACCGGAACCCGACATTAATGCTGCAGACCCACTATATAAAGTTTCAGGATATGCCGCCCGTACTCCTTACAACCATCCAAATGATGATTTTGTTCAGGCCGGGAACCTTTATCGCAATGTTATGACTGAACAGGATAGGGAACATCTGGTAGATAATATAGTAAGTCATCTATCCAATGCACTGCAACGTATTCAATTAAGGCAAACTGCTATTTTCTATAAAGCAGACCCTGATTATGGAAAACGTGTAGCTAAAGGTCTAGGATTGGATGAAGACGAAGTTAAAAAACTTGCTGAAATGACGGCAAAAGAGCGGGAAAACGCTACTCAGCAATAATGTTAAGGGTTTCTAATCGATAAAACAAGTAAAAATTAATTAAATCCTTTGTTTACTTTTTTATAAATTAAAACCTGAAATTATAATCAGGATTTTTAGTCAGGTGGTAGTTCACATTTTTTGTGAACTTATAAAAAATAAAAGAATGTTACCCGGTTCACATCCGAGTATTCTACATTTCAATATTCTTCGCATTTAACTTCGAAATAATTGTACGGATGGTCGCATGAAGGGCATTTCTCAGGTGGTTCTGTACCGGTGTGTACATATCCACATTTGCGGCATACCCACTGCACTTCCCTGTTCTTCTCGTATACGGTATTGTTTTCTACTTCCTCAAGCAGTTTCTTAAACCTTTCCTGATGATGTTTCTCTACTTCTCCGATAGCTTTCAATCTGTCGGCAATTTCGGGAAGGTTCTCTTTCTCAGCGGCCTCCGCAAACTCAGGATACATGGAAGTTGTTTCGTAATTTTCTCCTGAAATCGAGTCCTTGAGGTTGTCTATAGTGTTTCCGCACACAGGTACATCCACATCAAGGTTGACCTTGTCTGGTCCACCTCCACCTTTTTCTTTGAGCTCGTTTATCAATTTCAGCATCCATTTGGCATGTTCCCTTTCATTTTCTGCGGTGTTGAGAAATATTTCAGATATCTGCTCGTATCCTTCTTCTTTTGCAACTTTTGCAAAGTTTGTATAACGGTTCCTTGCAAGACTTTCGCCTATGAATGCTTTTGTCATATTTTCTATGGTCTTATCCAAATTAAAACCCCATTTTTACATATCTAATAACTTTGTTATGATTTACCCTTATTTGTTAGATTCTTTTTTGAAGCATATGAACCAGTCAAGGCAGTACATACCTTCCTCAGTTGATTCGGATCGCTGTTCAGCAGTATCATAATCCCCAGCAGGAGGGATAATCACATCTTCACCGGGAGCCCAGTTTGCAGGTGTTGCTATATGTTCCTTGTCAGTTTTCTGCATGGCGATGATCATCCTCTTAATCTCGTCCATGTTCCTGCCGGTAGACTGCGGATAATACAGTATTGCTCTGATTTTTGCATGCGGGTCAATGACAAATGTTGCTCTAACTGCCTGTGTAGTAGATGCATTGGGTTGAATCATACCGTATTTTTTGGCTACTTCCATTTTCAGGTCTTCAATAACCGGGAATCCAATTCTGACATTTTTCATTCCCTTGTATTCCATTTTTTCTTTTATAGTTCTCAACCAGGCAATATGTGAAAAATTGCTATCTATTGACAGTCCTATCAGTTCAGTGTTCAGTTCCCTGAATTCTTCCTGCATACTGGCAAAAGTCATAAACTCAGTGGTGCATACGGGAGTAAAATCAGCAGGATGGCTGAATAGTATCACCCATTTCCCCTTGTAATCATCAGGGAAATTGATTTTACCCTGTGTAGTGTTTACCGTAAATTTAGGAGCATCGTCGCCTATAAGTGGTAGACTCGTCTGTTCTTGAGCATTTGGTTCTTCCATATATTCCACACTCTTTTTCTAATTGTTAATATAACAAAAGAGTTGCAATTAACATTGTGTTATATGAAAAACCCGTTATTTAATGATTGCGACTTGGTACATTTTCTGGGAAATAAAACAGAGATACGGCTTTACAAGAATGAGGTGCGGGGGTAGAGAAAGCCCATGAATTTACTCATGCTCTTAAAATCAGAACACTCTAAATTGGAAATTTAGAGTTAAACTTAAACTTGGTAAATTGAAAATTTACCAATATATTTAAACTCCGTTTAAAAAGTGATTAATCGTACCCCGCTGATGTCTGATTTACTCTAGATTAAACGGGATAATCGCTAACATTAAGTAAAATTTCTATGGTTTCAAATCGTATATTCAGTATCAAGTGAATTATTGGGGTGATTGGTTGTAAATGTGGACTGGAAATAGACAGAGACCTCAATGCTGCAATAAACATCCTGACTAAATCATCGTATCATAATCCAAAGAGGCATAAAGTGGGGCTCGCTGGAATCAACGGCTGTGGAGATGGTACCTCTACGACTGGTCTCAGTATCAGCAGTATCAGTTCGCAAGTACCGTCCATGAACCAGCAAATGCTTAACCTCGTCAAAGGTTAAGG
>NZ_JBKGYF010000116.1:0-4177 GCF_046546175.1 Methanohalobium sp.
ATCGGTACTTTTTTTGTGAATGTGTTAGCTGTTAAATTTGTTGAAGATATCATAAAGTTAATTATATATTTAGACCTACTTATAATTATAGTTGTTACAGTAATGTTCAGTTAATGCATTATACTATGGACCAACGTATGTTTTGGGATTTTAAAGATTTCAAGATTCCTGTTTTGGCTTATAGACAGATTATCAAAATATATGTGAACTACTCCGCCTTTTCATGAGGATCGTCCTGCGAGTACCCGCATCATCCCGATCAACATGCCTGTTTTTCGCAGGTTACCAGCGAACCGCTGATAGCTCGTCCACAATAGGAACTGTTATAGCTTCTCCAAAAAATTAATATAAAAATGTCTATTAGGGACATGATAGGGTAGCAAAGGAGAATGCAAGCGTATCCCCTCTCTGAGACTCTTTTATTCCTTTGCTACTTTTTTTTCCTTGACAGAAAAACAATGAAATCCATATCCAATTAATTTTTTGGTTTTGAAAATAGAATTTTTATATGTTTTGGAGTGAACTATGTTTATGAGAAAGGGGTGTAAGGGTCAAGTAAGATCAACGGTTTCACAGCCTGTCCAACAATCCTTAATTATAGTTGATAACTCAACAATTGTTGCTTATATCATATCAGAAAATGATTATGTATCCTAAATTAACAAAAAATAATCTGTGTTTAACTATAAATGCCATTAACAAATAAATTGATAGTATCGAATTGTCGGACAAGCTCTAAACTCATGGGCTTTCTCTACCCCTGCAACCCATCTCTCGTAAGAAAATGTTTTCAGGGGTTTCCAGGGAGAATTATGAAAACCAATAACAAAGTTATTGGTTTGAAACTGAATAATGGATATGGAGGCCAAGCGAATTATGTGGGGGTATTTCAATCATCCTGGGAGTTGGACAAATCGCTTTGCAGAGTTTCCATTGATTCAGATATACTAGTTTATCGTTGCGAAACGATATATATTAATAGGAAAATCAGATGCTGAAAATAATTAAGAAACATTTCACAGTTTTAATTTTATTCATTTATATTTTTTATGAGCATCAGTTTCTGTTGTGGCTTTTCCTAATGACAATCCACAGGTAGAAAAAGTAACATTACAACTCAGGTTAGTTTTTCTTTTGTTTCATTTTTCTAACCTCGAATTTTTAGATACTCCATTATGTCAGGAAAGTTTACGATTTCTCTTGGTGTTTATTTATAATTTACTTTTTATATAAAAATTTATATTTAATATTTATTTTTGGATTTTACAGCTGCATTACCAAAAATTTTTATAAAAATATATTAAACTTACCATAAACAATGGCTAAATCTTCTCAACTTTTTAGGAACCATGAAGGAGTTACACCTATAGTAGGAATTATTTTAATGGTGGCTATTACTGTTATCACAGCAGCTGTCATGGGAGCAGGTGTTTTTGACATCACATCAAAACTAAAAAAACCACCAGAACATCTCGTCCTGGATAATACAGAAGTTATACTTGGTTCAGAGTTTAGAGAGGGTAATGGTTGGAACGATGCCAGCGAATCGAAACCAGATATCGACCACATCTATATAGATTATGTCCGTGGACCTGTAGTTGAAGGAGATGAAGTAGGTTCTGTGCTCATAAAATGGGATAGTTCAGATGGTAAAGGCGGAGAGGTTCGTTTCATCAATCCAGATCATTTTAACGAAAATACGAAGGAAAAATATGACGATCAAACCATTGGAAAATTCTATACAGGAAATCTGAAACCAGGTAACCGGATAGACATCATTTTAGCTCACAACCGTTATGAAACCAATGAATCTAATACAAATTATTATGATGTAGGAAAAAAATACATCTACACTGAATCCTATTGGAATGAGATAGATATACAAAACAGAGATTATCCGTTCTTTGGCGCCGAAAATCGTATACCACGTGAGTTTAGGGGTAACAGGCCGATGGAACCTGGTGATAAAGTAGAAGTCACGTTCCTTGGCCCTGACCATCATTTTGTTATCGCACAAACAAGTGCTACCGCTAAAGAATATAATGAAAGAGCTGAAGGCGTACAAAAACCTGGATATGATTAATAGAAATCATCTTAAAATTTATTACTTATGTAATAGATTCTTATACTATAGAAAGAGATGATATATTGGATATAGAGTACTTTATTTATTTTGTTTTTATATTGCTACTTTTCCTCGTAACACTTGTTATTGACGGTATAATGTCTGCTTTCTGATGTATAAATATAGGTCTTGGCTTTGTTTTTTCATCATAATTAATATTAAGACTCAGGTTAGTTTTTGATTGTTTTTTCCTTTTTGAATTTTTGCATAAATTATATTTATAGTTCAAAACAGATTATTTGTTACTAATATACAATACATCTTATATTCGTCGATAAAGGACATAAGTAACAAATATAGTGTTGTTGACTATAATTGGAATTATATAAAAATCTTTATTAGGTAGGGGATGATTACTTTCACACCGCTTGGTTCTTCTTTTTATATTTTAGATTTCATACACGTAAGTGGTGATAGAAATGGACGAATATTTCGAAGAACTTATACAGCGTGCTAAGTATTATGAAAAATTTGAGAATATCGACCGTGGATTAGATCAAAAATAATTGAAGGCTGAATTCATTCCCTTTATCCAGCCTTTCTCCTTTTATTGTTGATGCCTAAACGTTCAGTCAACTTGATGGCTATCTACTAATTCTCCTGTTGAATCATAAAGGTAAGCAGTATCACCATCGTTGTTCCAAATAGGTCTACCACTACCCCAATACAATTCATCTTCATTATCGGTGCCTTCATCAGTGTACAATATCACAGTATTATCAGGACCCAAAGAGAAATCTGTAAATTCATAAGCGTGATTTGCTTCATCTTCGATTACCCAGCTATTTAGGTCTACAGTAGTATTCCCTGAGTTTGTTATTTTAACCCATTCATCTTCCAGGGACAAATCACTGATATATAAATCATCGTGGTCTTCAGTACTGGTATTATTTGTATAACCGTTAGAATCAGACGTTAAAGTTTGCTCTGACGGTGTATAGTTAGAGGTTATATTATCATCGTCTTTATCAATCCAGAATGTCGCATATACAGGATAATGGTCTGATACATCCACCGTTTCTTCACTGGTCAGATTATATTTGTTATCGTACCTGTAAACATGAGCATCACCTGTGAAATCTTGTATAGCAGGTTTTGTCAGGATTATCCTGTCATAGGTGTAATCAGTGGATCCTGTTGTTGTATCTACATTGTCTTCTATGCACCAGTAGTAATAATCATCATGCATCGTAGAATCTGAAGTTTCATCAAAATACGAACCATCAGCGTTCAGGTCACCCATGATAATGAAATCTCTTTCCTCAGAGTATTTGTTATGAGTATAATTTACTACTGAATCCAGTGAATTAATCTCTTCTGTAGCTTCATCAGGATCAGTATGTATTGTGATAAAAGTAGCATCAAAATTGCCATTAACAGCTTCGAAATTTGCAATATATGGCTGCCTATGGAAAGGGTCAGTTCCTTCTGGTTCTGGGTATGTATGTGGGTTGTCTGTGATTTCTACGGTTTCTGTATTGTATACATAGGCATATTGTTCTTTACTTACTGTCCTGCCTAAACGTTCACTCATCACAAAATCGTAATTGTAATTGCCTTCATTAACAAGTTCTACTAATTGTGGAAGTGCAGTTTCTGATTTATCTCTTATCTCCTGGATTGCTATAATGTCATAGCTACGGATTATCTTGGCGATTGTATTCATGGTTTCAGGTTCTGAAGCTTTGCTGGTTCCAAACACCTGAATATTGAAAGCTCCAATCCTTAGAGTATCAGATTCATTCGTATCGTTTACACTATGTTCATCTTGGTTTGGAGTTTCTGCTTCTGTGTTTCCATTGTCTTGGTTTGTACCATCTACACCTGTGTCTGCATTTTCGGTGCAACCTAAAGATGCTATTGATGTAAAAAGCAACATGATAATTAGTATTTTAGTAATTTTTTTCAATTCTTATTCCTCATTAATACTTTGTTTCTTATGGAAACTCATATTATAAAGGATTAGATATCGAAATTCATTCTCCACAAGAAATCAGGTATATATACACATATTTGTGTCTAAATCTAAACCTTTTGCGATAAGTGAAAAGA
>NZ_JBKGYF010000117.1:0-3879 GCF_046546175.1 Methanohalobium sp.
TCCTTTGTTCAAATATTACCTTTGCTTGTTCAGTTTTCATCTTATCTCTCAGATGTTTCCTATCTTCTGATACATAAGTTATTTTTAACTGCCGTATCCCATCTTTTCTATTGGTACATTGATATTTGGATTTACAATCTCTGCAATGTATACCTCTGTAAACTCGACGTTTTTCTGGTCTGTCTCCATCATATGATTCATATGAAAATTTCAAGAACAAAACTGAATTAAACAAAAATAAATGTTTAGTGCCTGACATGGAAATCTGTAAATTTCTCGGTTGGTTCATACCAGTTGACATCAACATTTTCCACATTTGCTAGTGATGGTCCTGAGTGGAGTTTATCAATCAGTTTATTTAATTTTTCCTGACTGCCTTCAGCAACAACCCTGACCCTGCCATCTGGAAGGTTTTGTACATACCCAGTAAGTCCAAGGTCTATGGCAGCATCTTTAGTAAACTGTCTGAAAAACACACCCTGAACTCTTCCTGAAATATAAATTTCTATACCGGTATCTGGTGTTGATTCTGATTCCTTCATGGTAGTACTATTGTGTTTCAGTGATTATAAAAACTTTGGTCTTTTTGAAACGTATTTGGCCAGTGGTTGCTCACGGTAGGGCATACCTTTTATTTCTGAGAGTATTCTATTATTCAGTTCATCAATTGACATTTCCACACTTTTTGGTTTCTTGGGTTTTGATTCCGACCTTATAGTGACGTTCAATTTACCGCTTTCTATTTCCCGATCTCCTATCACAACAACATAAGGTATCCATTCACGTCCTGCTTCGCGTATTTTTTTGCCAACTGTATCTTCCCTGTCATCTATATCGACACGGCAATTCAATTGACTGTAAACGTTTTCTGCAAAATCGAAATGATGTTCATGTACAGGAATGATTCTTACTTGTGTCGGGGATAACCAGACAGGAAGAGTGGGTACCTCGCCATTGTCTATCTTCATTGCATTTTTCTCAAGAAGGGCATAGATACATCTCTCGATTGCACCACTTGGAGAACAGTGCAGCATGATAGGTCTTTTTGATTCTCCATTTTTATCGATGTAACTGATATCATAGGTTTCAGCGTTTTCCACATCTATCTGTACTGTTGACAGTGCACTTGCTTTTCCAAGGGCATCTATGAAATTGAATTCGAATTTGAGTACAAAATAGAAAAATCGTTTGTCCCACATCTCAACAAGTACAGGTTTATTGACTGTTCTCGCCATTTCGGTTATGAAATCCTTGTTATTTTCATAGAAATCACGGGTAAAACGTATCGCAACTTCATAATCATCAACATCAACACCAATATTATCAAGTGTGTTTATACACATCTTATACTGATCATCGAATTCAGAAATCGACTGACCCATGTCTGCACATAATGTATGCATATCAGGCATCGTAAAACTGCGAAGTCGTTTCATTCCTACAAGTTCTCCACGCTGTTCTTTTCTGAAACTGTATCTTGTCATCTCCACCATCTTAAGTGGAAGGTTCTTGTAGGATATGGTCATGTCATGGGACATCAAAAATTGCCCGAAACAGGCTGCAAACCGAAGGAAAAGACGACGTTTATCAGACTCGATGGAATACTGGCGTGCAGGGAATCTATCCAGATATTTTTTGAGTGTAGGGTGATTCATATCATACATGATAGGGGTTTCAACTTCCATTGCACCTGATATGGTTGCTTCATCAAGGACATAATTTTCAAGAAGCGATTTTATAAATCTCCCCTTGGGGTAGTATCGAATGTTTCCGGAATCAGAACCTGCTTCATAATCTGCAATTCCAAGCCTTCGCATAAGTTCAACATGAGGCGGGGTTTTATCAACCACACGGCTTTCTGATATTTCATAGTTTACAAATCGTTGAAGGTTTGGATATTCTGAAAAATCAAATTTGTTGACATCGTAAAGCTCTCCGTCTGGTGTCAGAATATGCCAGTATGATTTAGCGGTTTCTTCAGCTTTTAAAGCTTCTGACACTACCTCTTCTTCTCCAGATTCGGTTTTACTTTCTGAACTGGCTACAGCGGATGATGCTGATACACTTTCAAGACGAATAGTACGGGACAATTCAGATAATGGATGACCTTTACAGTTTATATTAAAGGATTTATACCAGCCAAATGGTGCGCGCATAATTTCATAGTCGGTAGAAAGAGCATTTTCTATTTTTTTGAGTGCTTTTACTGCTGCATCAGGGGATGAAAGTTCATGACTTAAATGTGCATAGGGATAAAGCATTATACGGTTTGAATTGATTTGACCCATAACCTTTTTGATTTCATTCACTGTTTGTTTCACAATTTCATCTATATCGGATTCATCGGGTTTTTCAACCGCCAGAAAAGCTGTTAATGCTTCTTCAAGTCGTCCCTGTTTTTGTGATTCGTCTACCTTTTCAGCCACTGGTGTGCTTTTTTTCACTTCATATTCTATATAATCTGAATGAACCAACAATAATCGCATGATTTCACCTTTAAGAGTTTCTGGAACCAATGATATTATCTATTTTAACTTTAATTGCATATAATGGAAGTCATTATAATGGACATTGTTATTTCTGGATTATATTTAACGTATATGATAATGTGGATTGGTTAATGTTTATTATTTATCGGTTTTTGATTCATCTATTTTTTGACCTAATCGATAACCATTACTGTATAATTCTCTCACATACACACGGTATGCAGCTATCAAAGCCCCCATTAATATCGGAGCAGCGAAAAATCCAGCGATTCCGCCAACAAATGCTCCTCCGATGAAAGCGAGCATGATTAACAATGGATGAACCTTCGATTTAAGACTTGCAAGATATGGGCGCATAAAGAGTTCAGGAGGTAGATATATAACTATTGATGCAACTAGGAAAAATGTTAATGCAGGTCCGATTCCTTGATTAAAATAACGAATCAGTGCAAGCGGTACCAGTACCATATATCCTGCAAACAGAGGTACGACTGCTGCTATAAAAATCAGGGCAGAAAGTGCAAGTATATGTGAGAAACCGAATATATAAAACACAATTGCGGAAACAACGCCAACAAAAAGTGCTGCATAGGCATTACCAATAAATATGCCGCCCAATATTTTGTCTAGTTCTGCTACATAATTCTGGAAAATTTTCTGATATTCACCGGGTGTTATATCAAGCACTTTTTGGTACAGATTGTATCCATCTGAAAGCAGGACATAGCACACAATTATTGAAATTACAAGGTTAAGTGCAAAAATCGCAAGGTCTTTGGCATATGATACTATACCTATATCACTAAGAAGTGGTATAATCGATTGCGATATTTCCTGGATTCTGTGCCTGATTTCATAATAAAGAAAATCCGGTATTTCTATATTTTGTATAAAACTGGAAAGTGATTCAATAACCTGTCTTTGGTTTTGTACAACCCAAGTTATCTGCTGTATTATTTCCAGTATGCCGGCTCCAAGTATAAATATAATAGGAACAACAATACATGCAGTAGCTACAAGTGCTCCTATACGTTTGTTTTTATTTAGTTTAAGATATATAGGTCTGGATATATAGGCAAATACAAGCCCCAGAACTATACCATCTGAAAGTGGACGCAGGATGAAAATAATTGCAAAGAAAAATAAAGCCACTGCTATTGTTGCTATTATTTTCCATTTATGCTCTATAAGCAGCATTAACCCGTCCCTATTTTCCAGTTTCATCACAAATCCTGCTTGTTCCTATTATTCATCACGATTTTTAATAATTTTTCAGTAAATCGATAAAAGTTAAGCAACTGTTGTTATTGGTTGCTATAAATATATAAAAGCAAGGGGCTCTGTAGAAAACCTTTACGATAATTAAAACATTATGATTTACTATAGACCT
>NZ_JBKGYF010000118.1:0-3874 GCF_046546175.1 Methanohalobium sp.
TTTGTCAGCAGTCATTTTACATTCAAACTTTCCAGACAGACAGCTTGGTTCTCGCTTATCAATCTGGAACCTAACTTATGCTGGAAGTTTTATCTCTGGTTGCTGATTTCTCATAATATTTGGCTATCTGGTGTTTCAGTTTACTGTAATCGTTAGAACCTTTCTTCTTTCTACTGAGCCTTTTCTGTAACACCTTCAATCTTTATAAAAATAAAAATTAATGGGAAATTACCTTTATGTCCTTATACTGAATTGCATTCACAGGACAGGCACGTACACACCTACGACAACTTGTCCCGAGGCACTTATGTGAGGTATAATTGGTGAAGTAAGTCCCTTCTTTTTTAACGACAATTATTGAATTTTCAGGGCATTCTTCTTCGCATTTATAACACTCAACACATCCTACAGCATCTTCTTCAATTTTGATTCCAATATCGTTTATTATTGTGACTCCATCCATTCCTACATCTTCAATGTCCTTTTTAACACGTTTTTCTTTGATTGGGTTTTCATTTGTTTCGGGTATTTTTGGATATCCGTATATCTCCAAAAATTCATTATACTGCTCAATTGGCATTCCCTCTTCCCAATATGCAAGTTCGCATGAATAGAAATCCTTGAATGTATCACTAGTTGCCATCATGTGGTGGTCGGCTTTTATAGTGTTAGCTAGTTCAATGACTTTATCCAATTTTGAATCATCAATTACAAGTTCTTTTGCAAGAGAAATTGAAGTGTTTCCAAATTGAACTATTCTTTTTGCAAAATTGGGACATGAACCAATCTCTCTTGCTTTATCTGCATCAACATATGTACCAGAAGCCCCGGACATGTATACATTCTCAAGGTCTTGGTATTTTATTCCTGATTCTACGAGGAGAGTTAATTGGACTGCCCTTATTGCACCGATAGCTTTCCCAGCTTCTCTTATATCTTTTTCAGTCAACTTTACCCTATCACCCAGAATCAATTTGCCATTGGGTAACTCCGGGATATTTTTCATTAATCCAGTTTTAATAGCCAGTGACAAAGCAGAGATTAATCCAGTTCCTGTCAGACCAACTGCTTCTACATCAGATTTTTCTATTACCATCCCGGTGACAGGGTCTATCAAATCCCCTTTAGATTCTTCCATATTTTCATTAAGAACTGTAACTCTCCAGAAATCTCCTTCAGGGTTTACATCGGATATAGCACCTGGACTTGCAAGCATACCACAGCTAATACCCTGGCCTTCTATAGCAGGACCTGCTGCTGCACTTCCAGTAATGATTCTGTTTCCAACTTTTATTGCCATTTCTGCATTTGTTCCGTAATCCGTAATAAGTGATGGAGCTTCATGGTCCAGAAAATCGGTTTCTACCATCATTGCCAATGCATCGGCACCAATTTCATGCCTGATGGCAGGAGGCACAATAATATTGCAGTCAGGCATATCTACTATCCCATCAAAAATCTCTTTTGCAGGAAATATCCTTGCATCACGGTTAACATCACTTATACCCAATCTTTTTTGCATGTTCTCTCCAGCATAGGCTAGGTCTCTGAATTCTATATTTTGAAACAGTGATAATTGGATAGGATTCCCGCATACAGCTATCTTCTTTATATTGTACGGCTCGATATTAAATCTGGTGATTATTTTTTTAATTGTATCTATTATTATTCTGTGAGCAACTGATTCCCCTGCTTTAATTGCAAAATCCAGATGATCAGTAACATTTCCCCCTGGAAGAGGATGTCCCATTGTAAGAGCAGTTTTAACGACATTTTTAGTTTTAAGGTCAATTAATTGAGCTCGAAAACCGCTTGTTCCCAAATCAAGTGCAATACCATACACTGCAATCAACTCCTTTATATTATATAAGCGATGGAACCTGTTCCAGACTTGCAACCACTTTTTTGATGAACAACAAAGAAATACCAGTGTTCCTTTTGCTATTTACAAATACGTTTTAAATCCTTAAAAAATAACCCATTGTAATAAATTAACAGGTTTGATATTATTAAAGAAAATAATATTGAATATTGTTTGAATTGTTTACTTATTATCAATTAAAAACATCTTATTTGTTTTATTCAAAGCTTGAATTATGTATACACTATGAATAACATAAAAGCTGTTTACAGATTACAATAAGTTGTTATATGTATATTTACACGCAATATTTACTTAATGTAAAGGTTATCTAAGGTGAAAACAGATGCAAGAAAATGAAGATACATTAATCAATGACCCTTACCGAGATGAAAGATACAGCAGTGAATTACAAAGACGGGGAGTAAGTAAACAATTTTATGATTCTAATACGACACTTACATGTCCTGAATGTGGAAATTCATTCAATCTATTCTATTCAAGGGCAAAATATTGTACAGGCTGTCCAGAATCAATAAAAGGCTGTCAATATGCTCGCTGTACCTACTGCGACACTGAATTTCCATTTAGAAGTTTCATGTCAAAGAAATCTTCAAAAGTAACATCTGATTATCTTGGATCAATTATCCAGCGTTACCATAATACCTTTGGTGAAAGACCTGGAAGATAATTTACCTAATTTTTGATTAATTATTTATATCATCATTCGTTATGGGTTTAATAAGAAATGGACGCATTTGAAAAGTACCAATCATTGGTGATTTTAGGTTCGGTAGTATTGGGATTGGTCCTTGGACAAATTCCTGTTGTTGGAATGTATGCTGAGTTTTTTATAGTTCCATTTCTTATTATAATGTTGTGTGGTATATTTCTACAGATACCTCTCAACCAGCTCAAAAATTCTTTTAGAAATTTCAGGTTTGCAGGGATAAGTCTCTCCATCAACTTTATATTCAACCCGTTACTTGCTTTTATACTTGGATTTATTTTCCTGCAAGATTCACCAGCACTATGGATTGGTTTCATAATGCTCATGGTAACACCATGTACCGACTGGTACCTTGTTTTTACAGGGCTATCTAAAGGTAACATTGTGTTATCCACATCTATCCTTCCAATGAACCTGGTTTTACAGCTTATCTTATTGCCTGTATATCTACTCCTTTTTGCAGGTACTATAACCACTATAAATACTTCATTACTCGTAGAAAGTATTCTACTGATACTGATGGTACCCCTATTCATTTCTATATTTATAAAACAGATATCAGAACGGTTCATGGAAGAATATTGGCTCGAAGAAAAAGTCTATCCAAAAATGGATTATGTTCAATTAGTGTTTTTGAATCTTGCAATAATGTCGATGTTTGCATCCCAGGGAGAACATCTGGTACAGAATCCTTACGTATTACTCCAGCTTCTTATACCTGTTCTAGTATTCTTTGTAATCGTATTCTTCTTTGGACAGATTGTTGGCAGGTTTGCAGGATTCAATTATCAGGACACAGCGAGTTTAAACTTAACTACACTTGCCAGAAACTCACCTATAGCATTGGCTATAGCTCTTACTGCTTTTCCAGAACAGCCATTAATAGCTCTTGCACTTGTTATTGGGCCACTTATAGAACTTCCAGTACTTGGTCTGGTGTCTCAGGTTCTCCTCTTTATAAGAGAGAGATGGGTTCCTGTTGCTACAAAATAATTATTATTTCTAATAGTGATTAATTTATTAACATGGCTTTCATCCAATCATCTAAAGACCAGACATGGCTGCTGCCACCTGATATAAGAGACATGATAAGTTCAGACCATATCTGTTACCTGGTAGATTCCTTCGTAGAAGAACTCGACTTCAGCAAGTTTGAAGATAGATATTCAGGTGCAGGACACCCTGTTTAGCATCGGGGTATGGTAAATAGTCAAAAAAATATAAGTATTTTGCTAAACGATTGTATAATGTATGTATCTGACCCAGAAGAATCATATGCGTGC
>NZ_JBKGYF010000119.1:0-3843 GCF_046546175.1 Methanohalobium sp.
ATGCAGTGACATTGTTGAAACAATGTCACAGAACACGGAAATCGGAGTTCTATGTGGTTCTTCATCGTAAAAGGAGTATGTCTGAGACTTCCAATTATGTACTAAAACGCAAGTATGGTGAAGAAATCAAAGCAAGAATATACCGGAACCAGGTTAAAGAGATCATGTTAAAGGTTGTTGTATACAACCTTGACAGATTTATCCAGGTTAAAATTATTGTTTATTCGAGGTTTTCTACAGAGCCGAAAAATTTAATGAAATTACTTTGGTTTATTATATTTGCCATGTATTGATTATTTCCATCAAAACGAAAGGATGTAAACAATGAAAATCAATCCAAGATGTGCACACTGTCTGCTTACAAGAGTGCATTATGAAGCCGAACTTTCAACAGATGATGAACAGTTGTTACATGAAGCTGTCAGGGCAGGGATCGATGTACTTAATAAAACCTACAGACCTGGTAGACCTGCCGGTGAAATCTCAACTGCTGTACACCGGAAAGTATATGAAGTACTTGGGGATAATGATCCATACCTTAATTTAAAAAAATTGAGCAATGATATAGCAGAAGATATATTACCTGTTGCAAAAAAAAGAGTTTATGAAGGTGGTCCCAGAAATAAAGAGCTGTTCAGAAGGGCTGTTCTTGCCTCTGTAATAGGTAACACCTTTGATTTTGGAGTCGTGGGTTTTGATGTTGCCCCTGATGTATTTGATCAAACTTTCAACCAGACCTTTGAACAGGGGCTGGATGTTGATGATACATCATCGATGTTTGAAATGCTTGATGATGTGGTCTATATTGCGGATAACTGTGGTGAGATATTACTTGATACCATTGTATTTGATATAATCAGAGAACTGGGAGGAACTGTTACACTGGTGGTAAGGGGTGCACCCATACTCAATGATGTAACACTTGAGGATGTTTATAACTATGGAATCGATAAAAAGGTAGACCATTTACTGACCACAGGTTCAAATGCAATCGGTGTCAATTTTGATGATGTTTCTGATAAGCTCCTTAAAGCTTTTGATAACGCATCCCTTATAATAAGTAAAGGAATGGCAAATTACGAAACACTTTCAGAACACAATTTGGGACCCATCGCCTATCTGCTCAAGACAAAATGTGAGAGCGTGGCATCTGATCTGGGTCTTGAAACCGGATACACAATTGCAAAACTGGTAAATAAACAATAAGAGGTAATAACAATGTGTGAACTCAATGCAGTGCTTGTTACTGGAAATGAGCGTCAGTTGATTATGGAATCGGTAACCAGAATGGTTAACAACGATGGCAAAATAGAACTTACAGGCATATTCGGAGATAAAAAATACGTCACAGGGTTTATAAAAGAAGTTGATTTCTCAAAGGGAGAAACAATTATAACCCAGAACAGCTAAAAAATGCTCTGGGCTCATCTTCCCAACATCTTCATCATTTCTTTTTTCAAAAATCTCAGCCTGCAGTAATAGGGTAGCTTCTCTTTTGTAATCGGTCGGTATCTTTTTACAATCATCACTGGTATATTACAATCCTGTGCTATGTTCTCTGAAAGATTACCAAGGAGTACTTTGCTAAATCTCTGGCTGGAATCACCAATAACTAAAATGTCGCTGTCACGTGCTGAATCATGGATAGCATCTTTTACATGATAATCTTCTCTAATTTCATAGTTTATTCTGAGTTCAGCATCATGTGATGCCCTTTCAAGCATTTCAACCTCTCTGTTTTTCTGATAATCTGCTAGTTCAGGGTTGATAATACGGACAAGTTTAATCCTGGACCCGGTACGTTTTGCAATTCTTTTTACAATATACAGGGCATATCTGGAATTTTCTTTATCATTGTATGCAACAGTTATACTGTCAATTTTTTTGGGTAAGTTTCCTTTCAGAACTATTATATCCTTCCTTGCACAGGATAATACTTTTTCAGCGATATCTCCTATGAAACTGTAACCTTCATGCCATCCCACAACGATAAGGTCTACTTTTTCAATATTTCCCTGCTCTATTATAGAATTGGATATATCATGGTCAAAGGCTACAATGTACTGATGCTCACATCCATCCATTACAGAGCATCGTCTAAATTGTTTTTCCAGTAAACTATCGATTTCTGGTTTGTGTTCATGATATTCATCCCGTGCAGCCTGCAAACTCGTTTGATTTGGAACCTTTCTGACATGCAAACCTATGATATCATCACCGATATCTTCTGCAAGATGTACAAGGTCGCTTTCATGTTCCGGGTTCGCTATCGGTACCAGTATTTTCAATCTTTCATGTTTTTCAGGAATTTTACGGGACTCTATCATATCCAGTAGATTATATTTGGGGATTGCTTTACCTTTTCCATATCCTGTATACCAGAGAACACCTGCAATAGTAACAGCTACTGCAAAAACGAAGGGTAAAATACCTATCATCGGAAGCAATGCAAGGCTTCCTAAAATACCAAAAATCTGGGTTACAGGATAAAAAGGGTCCCTGAATGTAGGTTTATACCAGTTTAAACTGCTCCTTCGAAGGATTATAGCTGATATATTGACCAGCACAAATACCAGTATATTAAACGCACTTCCAAGTTTTGCCAGTTGTTCCACATCGAATATGAAAAGGAGAATAATCATTATTAGTCCGGTAGCCATTATTGCTCTGTAAGGTGTATTGTATTTCTTATGTATCTGAATAAACCACTGTGGTACAAGGTCATCCCTTCCCATTGCAAAAGGAAACCTTGATGAAGACATTATAGCAGCATTGGCTGTAGAAAGGGTCGCCAACAGACCGGCAATAACCACAATTATTTTTCCAGTAGAACCCAACATAATATTTGCAACATCTACAAGAGGTGTTTCAGTGTTGACAGCATCTTCAAGCGGTAAAACACCATTTACTACTATCATAATACCGGTGTAAAGTATCGTAACAGCTGCAACTGAACCAATAAAGGCTCTTGGTAGGTTTTTTGAAGGGTCTTTCACCTCTTCAGATATTGCAGCCAATTTTATAATTCCCAGATATGATATAAATACCAGTCCTGTGGTGGCGAATATAGAACCATAACCATACGGTACAATTGGATGGAATTTAGCTGAGTCTACATAAAAAAATCCATTTATGATAAAAAGTGAAAGCATAATAAACAATGTTATTACAATTACGTTTTGAAGAAATCCACTACTCTTTGCACCTCTATAATTTATAAAAAGAAGTAAAAACCCGACAATAGTGGCAGTTATCAAAACAGGAACCGGGAATATGGTATAGAAGTAGTCGCCAAGCCCTACAAGTGCGAAGGAACCCTTGAATACGAGCCCTATCCAGGCTCCCATACCGATAATGGTACCAAATACCGCACCCATTGCCCTACTAACAAAATAATAACTTCCACCTGCACGGGGCATCCCAGTTGCAAGTTCTGCAGCGCTTATTGCAGTAGCCATCGCTATCAAACCCCCGAATATGAACGATAGGATGGCAGCAGGACCCGCTGCAGCGGTTGCCATACCAGGTAGTATGAAAATGCCAGCACCTATCATAGTACCTGTTCCGATTGCAAACGTAGAAAAGAATCCAAGACTCCTCCCTAATCTCTCACTTGTATCTATTTCTGGCATAAAACACCCCTGGTATTATCTATCAAATAACATGGATTCATGAAGTTCAGTATAAATATTTACCCTTTAGTAGGTTTGTAATTCAGGAAGCGTTTGTGTGACTTAAAGTTATCTGAACTGAGGAAAAACTTAAGTGTAAATATTTCTCATATTTTTTATAAGCAAAGCGTAAAACCCCGATGTATTTACAAAGCATCGGGGATGTAAGCGT
>NZ_JBKGYF010000120.1:0-3778 GCF_046546175.1 Methanohalobium sp.
AAATCTAATAAGGTACAGGACTAATTATAATTTACAGCAAATTGGAGACGCTATCTTTGACTTTAATATGGTGGAATTTTGTTCAGTAATAAAAAATCCAAAAAAGTATTATATTTTGAACTATATTATCTATATATTAGTAGTTTAATGGTATAATTTATATTAATGAACTACTAATGAATTGTTGAAAGGAATAATAATTAGAGATAATGATTTGATACAATTGCCCCTCTCTTCAACATATAGTAGGTAAATGAGACACCTGTTATAGGTGCCCCATTATAGAATAATCCCACTCCCCAACCCGCAATTGGTTAAGAGCCACCCTAATGACTCTCAATTGCAGGCTTTTGTGATTGAGAGAAAAACCACTAAAACTCACAATCACACATCTTCCTATTGTGACAATTGTATTTAACAAAAACGCTGATGAAAATTTGCCAGCGTTAAAAATTTTAAAGGCTTTAAAAAATAGTACGGTATTTATTATATTGATTGCGTTTTAAAATTTTTATTTTTAATTTGTTGTAAATGGAGATTAAGTCTATGAGAATATGGGATATATCACCTGATAAATTATGCCGCAACCATCTGCTAGGTGAACACAGAGAACTCCATGCTTTGTGGTCTATATTTATCAATAATAAAAAAGCTTATACCAATCATCCAGAGACCTTGCGTTGGAAGGGTAAACTTAATGCTCTGTATTTAAGACATGAAAAACTTGTTAAAGAAATGGTAAAAAGAGGTTATAATCACTATTCACCGCTTGATGCTTCTTTTGCAACAGGTAAGTATATGCAGGATGAACTGTTAGATACCTGTGAAAAACAGGTAGAAATGCTCAAAGAAAAAGGTTGTGGATGTAATGTCTAAGGATTTATTTGTTTCTTAAGCGCAAAGTACGTATTGTTTCTCTGTGAAGTGATACAATCAAATCACTCATCAATCCAAAGATAAACATCTGTACACCGGATATAATGAGAAGAGCTGTCAATACAGTCAGGGGCAGATGTGTGATACCTACTATCCATTCAACCACTACAAAAATGCCTGAAAGTGTGCCCAGTAGAATTAAGACTGCACCTATGATACCAAAATAAAACATCGGATTGTGCATTTTTGCAAGTTTATATATGGTCATACCTATTCTGAAACCGTCTTTTAATGGGTTGAGCTTAGTACTGGCTTCAGTATGTCTTGCCAGATAAGTAATGGGAACTTCAACTACATTAAAATCCTTTTTGATACTTTCGATGGTCATTTCTGATTCGATTTCAAAACCGGTTTCATTGAGTTCCAGTGTTTTTATAACTTCAATGGTAAATGCCCGGTATCCGGACAGTATATCGTTTAACTTTTTGCGGTATGCATAACTGAAGAGTTTGTTGAGTGCCCGGTTTCCAATGAGATTCAGTCGGGTAAAAGCATCAGGGTCATAATTTGCGAATCTATTGCCTATAACATGGTCTGCATCACCCTCAAGTACAGGGGACAACATGGTGTGTATATCTGATGGTAAATAGGTACCATCACCATCTGTCATTACCACATATTCACTTTCTATTATCTTGAAAGCTTCCTGTACAGCCTGACCTTTACCCTTACCACTCTGAACAACGACATTGGCTCCTTCTGACTCAGCCAGTTCACAGGTTCGGTCTGTGCTGTTCCCGTCGATAACAAGGATATTGTCAAACCCTTCGGATTTAAATCCTTCTATAAGCTCTACAATGGTTGATTCTTCGTTAAGAGTAGGTATCAGTATGCAGATGTTTTCATTTTCTGATGTATTCACATTTATCCCTTTACAGGAGACCCATACCGTCTAACTGGTTTCTTACTACTTCTACACCCCTTTCACAGTGTTCCGGGGATTTTCCACCGGTAACTACCAGTTTTCCTGAGCTGAATATAAGAACAACAACCTTTGGTTCATCTATACGATATACGAGACCTGGGAATTGTTCCGGCTCGTATTCGATATTTTCAAGACCAAGACCTATAGCAATAGCATTTAAATTCAGTACTGCATGCAGGTCAGCAGAAGCTACAATATTCTGGACGGTAATCACAGGGTCTTTAATGGTTTCGATGCCTATATCATTGAGCTTTTTTGCCATATTTCCAATAACAACATGGACATCATCCACATTCTTGGCACCCGTACAGACAACTTTTCCAGATGTGAAAACAAGGAACGCAGCTTTTGGATTCGAGACCCTGTATACAAGACCTGGGAATTTTTGTTTGTTGTATTCTGCGCCTTCAAATTCAGCTTCTATTTTAGTTAAATCAAATTCTTCTGCAAGTTTGGTGGAAGCTACCACATTTTCGATTTTGATGTTGTAATCTTCTTTATAATCCGCCATATTTTTGGTCCTGAATATTTGATTAATATTATATTTCTAATATCCTTATATATAATAGCAAAAAGTAATTTATTCATTTATAAAAGTTACTTAAATCTACATGTCTTTTAAAAAACTTTTGGCTAAAAAGCAGTAACCCTGCACCAAAATTTATAAAGTATTTGGTTTTATAAAAACGTATTCAAATATAAAATTAAAAGTTTTAAAATTAGGAAGTAGAGGGCATTTGATGCCCTTGATCAGGTTATTCATTCGAGTTTAGAAGTTTGCTCTGTTTACAATAGTATCTGCAACTTCTTTTGCGCTGTTGAATGGGAAGTCATCCGGTTTTAGCAATTTCCCGGCTTCTCCAGCTGTAACTTCTACATCCCCTGATCTGCAGGTTGTTTTAGCTCCTTCTGGAAATGCATTCAACAACTTTTCTGGTGTGTTTATTGGGAAATCTGCGCCTTTAAGAGCACCTGTTATCTGTGTGTGGATATCATCTTTGACACTCATTTGTATCACCAATTACATACAACACCAGTCATAAATATATAGTTATTTGTTATAATCATATAGCAGAAACTTATTTAGTGTATAAAAATAACTTGGTATTGGTATAAGACTATGGAGGTCAGTCGATGCAAGCTATCGATAATGATTACAAAAACGAACTACAAGAAATAAAGCAGGAAATCAAATCCATGCGGAAGGAGTTCAACCGTTTTTTTGAGTATTCGAATCAGCAATACATTGAACAAATACTCATAGACATGAAGAATAAATTCTCAAAAATTTTGATAGATTATGTTGTAGAGGACAGCAAAAATACACTTAACAGCAATATGGTACAGGACTGCAAGATGAAGGATTTCTGTGAATCTGTGTTTAATGATTTTTTACAGGAAACTGCCCAGCTACTCAACAATGATAACGTGGACCCTGAAACAATTGAGCGATATTATGAGCAATTCAATGAACTGAAAAAAGAAAAGGCAAAATATCCCAAATGTGAAACCTGTTTTTCCGAAGCTTCGGACTTGTTTGAAAAACAGATCAATCTCATGCGCTCATTACAGATATATGAAAGCAGGGACGAAGTAAAAAATCTTCAGGACCTTCCGGTGGATGAAGTAGTCAAGAATATATGTGAACCGGTTGCGAACAAACAAAGGCTTACGATACTAAAATCAATATCCACCGACACAAAAAGCTTCACACAGCTTTCTAGGATAACAGGACTCAATGGCGGAAACCTGCTTTTCCATCTGGATAAACTTCTTAATGCAGGTATGATACAGCAGAGAAATGAGAGAGGGGATTACATCATAACCGGCAAGGGGTACACGACATTAAAAGGGCTGCATAACATCCAGTCACAGATAGCGCTATCATCCTGAATAAGTTTCGTTTTGACCATTGAA
>NZ_JBKGYF010000121.1:0-3655 GCF_046546175.1 Methanohalobium sp.
ATTACAGTGATGAACAATCCGGAATCAATGCAAATAAAACTAAAATTAAGTTTGATGGTTTTGACAAATCAACCAATAATAATTCCACCATAACTAGTGAATATGCAACATACAATGCCACAGAGTTATCTGTAGGCAAATACAACTCAACTATAACTGTGTATGATAATGCCGGTAATAGTAAGACATACACTACAAATTTTGAGATTGCAGAACAAAACAAGGATGAAGATGATACAAACACAAACAGTGGCTCTAGCAGTGGTGGAGGTGGTGGTTCTTCCAACACTGATGAAGACTTAGATAACATCAAAGATGAGTTCGTTAACCAGAAATATGTTGGCAATGACAGGCATATTTGGTATGACTTCGATGAAAAAATCAGCAAAGTCAAGAGTGTCCATTTTGATGCAACTGAATCAAGAGGCAAAACGGATACTCGCCTGGTCATACTAAAATCAAAATCCACCATGGTAGACGAAAAACCACCCGGTGAAGCTTTCCAGAATGTCAATATCTGGGTAGGTAAAGCAGGTTTTGATAATGTTGTTGAAAATGCATCCATTGATTTCATTGTGGATAAAACATGGATTCGAAACAACAACATTGACAGGTCCACTATTAAGATGTGTAGACATCACGATGGTTCATGGGATAAACTTGAAACCAGGAAATTGTCTGAAAACGAGACTATCATCAGGTTCAGAGCTGATACACCCGAATTTTCACCGTTTGCAATAACAGGTGAAACGAAACAGACACAAGATATCAATACTGATACACAGGTTGAAAATAATGGAACAAGTGACAATGTATCTAATGAATCAACTCCGGTTGATAGTAACATAGAAGATGAAACTATCGGTGTAGGTGCCTGGGATTTAAAGTGGATTATATTGGCAATTTTGAGTATGATAGTTAGTATATCTATATACATCAAGAAGAAAGGTCAATGACCCATTTCCAACGAGGTGGACATTCCCATGTGGTCAATCAGAATTAGTTCCCTTGATTTAAGGGAACTAATTTATTGAACAGTTCTGAAAGCAGAGATAGTTTGCGTGCATGGATATATCTATAAGTTTTTTTTTCGTTAATTGATTTTAGCACTATTCAGTTAAAACTATCTTTTACTTATAATCGATAACTCAATATTTGTTGCTTATAGTCATATCAGCAAATGATGATATCTTCTAAATTAGCAACAAATTATCTGTGCTTAACTATAATTTACTATTCTAAATTGTTGTGCTTTGAAATACCAAAAATCTAAAATAGATTAATATGTTTCATTAACTGAACATTACCAGTGACATCATAATAAAAAAATTATATTGGACGCTCTCATCACCCAGCTACTCAGGGAGATTTCCTATCCACAGTTAAAGCTGACTACTCTCCCACTACTAATTAGTGGGGTTCTATTGAACCCTGAGAGCCTTAACCTTTGACGAGGTTAAGCATTTGCTGGTTCATGGACGGTACTTGCGAACCGGCACCAAGACCGGTGGTAGAGGCACCATCTCCACAGCTGTTGATTCCCGCGAGCCCCACGGTATGCGTAGTTGGGTTATAATACGATGATTTTGTAAGGATGTTTATAGCAGCATTGAGGTCTCTGTCAATTTCCAGACCACAGTTACTGCAGTAGAATGTCCTGTCTTCCAATTTCAGTTTTTCTTTCTTTTTAGTTCCACAGTGGGAACAGACCTGGGAAGTGTTGTCAGGATTAACATTGTCTACAATCTTGCCTCTTTCAGCTACTTTATATATTACGTGCTGAACCAGTTTGTTCCAGCCTACATCCAATATGGATTTGGCCAGTTTGTTGTTTTTAAGAAGATTTTTTATTTTTAGATCTTCGAACACACTCAGATCGTATCTCTCTACCAATAGTTTGCTCAGGCAATGCGAGAAATGGTTTCTAGCAGCAACAACTTTCCTGTGAATCCTGTTCACTCTCTGTTTCTGTTTTTGATAATTGTTTGATCTGAATTGCATCCTGGACAATTTCCGCTGTTCCTTAGCAAGTCTTTTCTCAGCTTTCCTGAGGAATCTTGGCGGTTCGACAAAATCATCGTCTGATGTTGTTATGAAAGATTTGAGTCCTAGGTCGATACCAACAGCATTTTCTGGGGTAGATGGAACTGGGTTATCAGGTAGTTCTACTGTCAGATGAGCAAACCATTGTTTCCCTTCTTTTTTCAGGGTACATGTCTTCAGTTCGCCATCCGGGAGTTTGTCTATATCAATCCTGATAGGATTCGATTTACCGGTCATCCTGGATAAGTGCAGTTTATTTGCTTTGAGTTTCCAGCCATTTCCATGCTGTTTGCATCTGAAACTGGTAAAATCATCTTTATTCTTGAATTTCGGGTGACCTTTGGGCAGGATTCCATAGTATTTTATGAATCCAGATGAGTTGCATCCACATGGAACGTTTTCTTCTTAACGAATACACCTTTTTTAGATCTGGTGCTTTTCAGTCTACCTTTCTTGATATCATCAAAGAATTTGTCATAGGCAAAACATAACCTCTGGAATACATCCAATCTTACCTGTGAATGTATGGATAGTCCAGATACTTCAGGTGTCTTTCCAGCGATGATTTGGATACCGACAGACAGAACCTGTCGTATAATTCTACTCTGATGGCTAGAAGATAGTTCCAGATTAACCTGCAGTATTCCAGGGTTTCATCCAGTTTTTCTTCCTGTTCAGGAGTAGGATGAATCCTGAATCTCATATTCCTGCAGTTCTGACCTTCTTTGCGGACCATCAACTCCACCCTTTTACCTGATACTGATTATACGTTTTGAAACTATATAAATTTTACTTGATGTTAGCGATTATCTCAAAAAATCTAGAGTTAATCAGACATCAGCGGGGTACGATTCATCACTCTTTAAACGGAGTTTAAAGATATCTTTAAATCTATGATTTTAAGAGCATGAGTAAACTCGTGGGCTTTCTCTACCCATGCACCCCTTCTTCGTAAAAGAATCCCAGAAAACTTTAGCATCATGGACATATTCGGAAATAACTACAAAAAAATCCGAACGTAAAAAAAGACTGTATGAAGATTTCAGCTAGATGTACAACTCTAACCCTACAAATATAGATTTAAAAAAGAGGTCGCATTTCACTCCCAGCTCGTACAGGGAGTCTCCTGCGACCTATAGGACGAAGTAACCGGTATTTTATTTTTCAACCAATTACTTCTGTTGTCTCTTTAAAGCGATGACTGCTGTCACAGCAACTAACGCTATAAGAGCTACAACTCCAAATATTGTCAATCCTGGTATTCCATCTTTATCATCACTAGTCTGGTCGGTTTCATCTGATGGTTCTTTAGTATCATCTGATGGTTCTTTAGTATCATCTGATCCTTCAGAAGTACCTCCAGTACCCTCTTCATCGGTACTTTTCAGGTATATGCTGTAGTATGAAAAACCAGGTGTTTTTGCTTTGTACACGTAATGTGTATCGTTTTCATCGAACTGATTTACTTCGATATTATCCCAGTCTTCATTATGGAACCGTTTTACACCTACATCTGATGGATCTTTATTGTTCTCTTCAAGCCATGATTTTTCGGCGCTGAATGTAATGGTCGCCTCATCGATGTTTTCATTTTCCAGGTTCTTGTGGTTGA
>NZ_JBKGYF010000122.1:0-3295 GCF_046546175.1 Methanohalobium sp.
TGACAATCGCATCTCTGAGTTTATCATACATTTCCTGTTTTCCCATTAAATCACCCATATCTAACTGTACAACAGCTGTCATATCATAGGCTGCTGTTACAATGAACTTAAAAAGCAATTTTATATAACCTAGCCGACCACGGTTTTTCAATATACATAAAAATGGTAGATACTTCAATAATCCAAAGAGTAATTCAAAAGGACAGATGTAAACAAAGAGATAATAACATTAAAATCGACAACGTTTTTGAAAAATAAGATAGAGTCATTTCACTATAAAAATAGGATTTTAACCAACATTCCTAATATGGAATTTCAGTAATATTAAGTATAAACTGGGATTGGGTACAACACCATAATAGACAATCAATAATCCATAAAACCGAAACGAATATGTATCCTTCTAACTGTATCATTTGTACTTGTTAGATTTACATCAAAGTAATCTAAAAGTATAAGGTAAATTCATGAAAATATCTACTGGTGATAATGTGATTAGTGTTAATGAAAAGGGACTTGCAATAATTGATGAAATGCTGGACTGGGAAGATGAGATCAATGTCGAATCCAAACAGCTCGAAAATGGCGCTACAATAATTGATTGTGGAGTCAATGCCCAGGGTGGCTATGACGCAGGTATGTATCTCTCACGCCTCTGTCTTGCTGATCTTGCAGAAATTACTTACACCAAATTCAACCTTGACGGACTCCCGGTGCCTGCAATTCAGGTCTTAACCGATCATCCTACCGTCGCTTGCATGGGTTCCCAGTATGCAGGCTGGAGAATATCCGTTGGTAAATTCTTCGGGATGGGTTCAGGTCCTGCACGTGCCCTTGGACTCAAACCAAAGGAGCTTTACCAGGAAATCGATTACAAGGATGATGCCGAAGCTGCTGTGCTTGTGATGGAATCTGGAAAACTGCCAGATGAAGAAGTTGTAGAATATATAGCCAAACACTGTAGTGTTGATCCGGAAAATGTCTATATCGCAGTGGCACCAACTGCATCCATTGCAGGTTCTGTCCAGATTTCTGCCCGTATTGTAGAGACAGGTATCCACAAAATGGAATCTGTAGGTTTCGATATCAACACAATTAAGAGTGGTTTCGGTGTGGCACCAATAGCACCTATTGTTGGAGACGATACAAAATGCATGGGTTCAACCAATGACTGTGTAATCTACTGCGGTGAGACCTACTACACAGTGGACTACGGACAGGATGATCTTGAGGAATATGTCAAAAAGACACCATCCACAACTTCCAGAGACTTTGGTAAACCTTTCTATACAACATTCAAGGAAGCAGAATTCGACTTCTTCAAAGTAGATGCAGGTATGTTCGCCCCGGCAAGAATTACCGTAAACGATGTTGCATCCAAAAAATCATACACTGCAGGGCGTATCAATCCCGGGATCCTGCTCGAATCCTTTGGAATCAAGGAGGTATAACCCTCCTTTTAATTTTGGTGATCTAAGTGGAAATAATTGAAAAATCCGAAGGTATAGGTGCATTGCTGAAAAGTTTTGCATCCCTGGCCAAAGAATCACAAAAAATCATTTTTATTGGAACTCCCGGTTTTTGTACTCCTTTTGCAGAAATTGCTGCTTATTCCCTGCGTAAAAGTTCCAAACAGATGGGATTTATAGCCAATGCTGATATCAAAAAAGCAAAACAATTAATCCCCACGGATATGGGAATGCAACTAGGCGATACAATTGATTATCATGCTGATACCGTAGTGTTGCTTGGCGGACTTGCCATGCCCAAAATCGGAGTGGAACCAGAGGAATTGAAAATGACTCTTGAATCGATTTATGAGGGGTCTAAAAAGAAACTGCTTATAGGTATCTGTTTCCAGTCAATATTTGAAAAGCATGGATGGATCGATATTCTGAATTTCGATTACATAATTGATTCGGACATGACAGTGGTCCTGAAGAAAACATGATAAATCGCCTTTACCATATACGTGCGTCCACGACAACATGCCAGACGCCCGGTGAATATTTTTTGACACAACGACATTCCATAATCTCCACATTTCTCCCCTGTATTTTTGCTTCCTTTTCAATCTGCCCAATCGGTCTCTCAAACATTAAATTTTCAGCCAATGCTTCATGAAAATGCAATATACCCCTTTTTTTACTTAATGCACCAATTGCAGCAGGCAAATAATCCGCCGTTCCTCCTACATATCCCATAATTACCCGGTCAGCAACTCCTTTAGGTGTTATTGCAGCACAGTTACCATGCAGGGGTTGTACAATATGTTGCACATTATTCAATCTGACATTGTTTTTGAGGTAGCCAAATGAGACCGGATTCAGCTCAATCGAGTATATTTTTTCAGGTTGGGAATGCACTGCCATTGGGAGAGTGAAATAACCAATTCCAGCAAACATGTCAACAACAATTTCTCCGTTTCCAAGTTTACTCATTCTGCTTTTTTCCATAAGGTTACCTTTAGAATACATAATCTCTGTCACATCAAGTTTGAAATGACAACCGTTCTCTTTGTGTATTGTTTCTGTGGTATTACCAATCACAAGCTGTCGTTTTGGTTGGCGTAAACTGCCATTGATACCCAAATCCCTTACAACAGTGTCACAGGCAGGATACATATCCAGTAATTCTTCAGCAATTTCCACTCCCCGGTGTATTATTTTTTCAGGAATGGTAACTACTATAATGGTTCCAAGGATTTGCCATCCGGATGGGATTTTTTCCAGTTCCTCCGGCTTCATTTTTCCGGCAAGCCTTTCTTTCAGACTCATCTGCTGATGGTAGAACTGTGGTTGTTTCTGAAGTTTTATTTCATAGCCACTTACCAAATCTGTGACTGGAATTTCAACAAAACTTTCACCTGTAACAATGCTAGATACAAATTTTCGGCTCCGGTCCAGCAACCCCATGGATTGTAATTCAAATCTTACTTTTTCAGTATCCCTGGCAGGTACTATAACTGCAAAATTTTCTTCCATTCAGCTCATTGAGAGGTATGTTTTGCTATAAAATTCATTCGGAATGGAGCGAACATTTATATACCCCACTACCCTTATAACTCATCTGGATGAACGCTACGAACCGCACGGCCCTTTTTGCTACCAGTAATGGTTTCATTGCAATTAACGGTGCTGTTAAATTGCATATAATGGATTTACTGGACAAAAGACCATGTTCTTTCGATGAAATTGTCCAAAATACTGGAAAAGCCAAATCCACTGTATCAGTACATCTTAATGATCTTAAAAAAGCAAACCTATTGAGAGAATCAGTAGACGCGGTGGATAGG
>NZ_JBKGYF010000123.1:0-3293 GCF_046546175.1 Methanohalobium sp.
ATATTAAAGAAAACTACACTTATCCAAATCCTGTTGTGAACAATGAATATCGATAAACTCACACTGTTTATTCTGTGTCTGATAACCTTTTTTGGAATGTCAGGGAGTACACTGCTGGGGCCAGTTCTGCCAATAATAGTTGGTCCTCTAAACACAAGCCGCGAAGCTGTAGGATTGATTCTGGCGGTATACACCTTATCTACTGCTGTTTTTACATTACTGATAGGAAGTATCACCGATAAGGTCAATCATAAAAAGATACTTGTACCCTGTCTTATAGTCAATGGCTTAACTGGTATAGCAGCATTCTTTGCAACCGATTTTACATTACTGCTTTTTATACGATTCATCCAGGGTTCAGCGGTTGCAGGTATGACTCCACTTGCGATGACCATGATCGGAGGATTGTATAATGGGTAGAAACGTATTCATGCCATGGGCAGGAGAAGTATGTCCATTGCCATTGGTGCAGTGTCTTTACCATTTATAGGCGGAAGTATGGGTGTACTTGGCTGGAATTATCCCTTCCTTTTCTATTGTCTGACCATTCCCATAGCAATGGTTGCAATAGTTGCACTTCCGGAAACAAATCCTGAAAAATCATTCAGTAAAACAACAACTGGGTTTAGAGAGATACTGGAAGCCCTTAAAAATTTCAAGGTGTCCTATACAATATTCTTAAGTTTTGCAATTGCTTTTTTACTGTATTCTGTAATTATCTATGTTCCCTTTTTACTGGAAGATAATTTTGATTTCACATCACAGGGTGCAGGTATTGCTCTCAGTTTACGGGGTGCATCAGTTATAGTAGTAGCATCACAGGCAAGAAGACTGTCTAAAAAATATCCAGAATATATCGTAATGGCTTTCGGGTTCGGTTTTTTGAGTCTTGTAATCACCGGATTTCCTTTTGTGGATACAGTAACATCAATGTTCTTGTTACTGCTTCTTTTTGGAGCTGGTTTTGGTATGATACAGCCATTTTTAACAACATTAATTATTCAGGTATCACCAGGTAATATAATGGGGGTGTTGTATCAGTTTTCAATATGATTAAATACATAGGTCAAACAGCTGCACCTTCAGTCTTGGGTCTGATATTGTTGTATTTTAATATGCAAATGGTTTTTATTGTATCCGGTTTGTTCGGATTTATTATCGCATTATCAATTTATCTTACAAAATCCAGATTTTCTAATGTTGAAATGTAATTTTAAATATCTGGCAACTTTAATTGTTTTCAGATTTTTCTGTGATTAATTCTAGGTTTGAATTTGCCCGGTATTTGGAACAGGTGCAGGTATCTGATTGTGATGAAATATACAGTTACAGCGAGAATGAAACCTGCAATCAGGTCTATAATCCAGTGAATACCAAGATACAATGTAGTAAAGAGTATTGCAGCAGTAATGCCGACAACAAACGTTTTATATCGTTTAAACTCTGTTCCTGAAACGACAAGCATAGTCATTATAGAAAGTGCTGCATGAAGACTGGGGAAACAATTGTCAAGACCATGATCGCTCATTCTGATACCCTGGGAAATAATCGGACTTAAATTATACAATAGGGGTTCGACGTTTTCCAGTGTGTAACCCGTAACCTCAACAGGAAAAAAAACATAAAACGGATAAGCTATCAGATAGATTAAGATGAATGCTACTGTAAATTCTTTCAAATATCTGGTTTTTTGGGTATATGCCAATATAAAAAATGTGAACACCAGCAAGAAAGGAAAACCGAAAAGATAGACAGTGCTACTTATATAGGTTAATAGTGGATTGGCGATATTTTGAATGTAACTTACTATATCTCCTTCTATCATCATCAAATATCTGGTGTAATTATCACGGGGCACAATACCCAGATGGTTTGCCACATTCTTTTCAGCATTTATAAAAATGTATACAGAACTAATAGGGATGAAATATATTAATGTATCACTGATTAGTTTTCGTTTTTCAGGTTTGTTATGGTCGTTTTTAAATTCGGGAGGAATAAAAACATAGTATCCTACAACTGACATTAAAATAACTGCAAACAATGTGATTATACTCAGCATATATTCTGTTGTCATTATCTTCCAGCCTGAAAATCGCTATTAACCAAAACTCATAACTCTGACAGGTTAGGAATCAGCCATTTGCTCGGTTCAGTCCTATCTGTTGGTGGCTCACCCCTTTTCATCCGGTTTACATATTTGTTCACTTTTTTACCAGTATGTTTCATAGAATATTCAAGTATCCAGCTTTTTATTCCACTATCGTTTTTATAGTTTTTCAACAATTCAGGAGCAATTTTCAAATCATGTTCTATACATTCACCCATTAGTTGCCAGTGTTCAGGTTTCATTTTATCCATGGTAAATGATTCTTCATTATCCAGAGCCGAACCTTTCATTGAAACAAAATTCATTGGTACAATAAGGGATGATGTGCCTTTTAAATCTTCCACAAGGTTTATACTTGCAATAACATCATCGGTTGTTTCGCCAGGCAGACCGTTTATAAGTGTGGCAGCAGTAACCCAGTTGTTATCATCCAATACTCCATAAGCCTGTTTTACGACCTCTGGCCATTTTTCAGGTGGTTCTGGAAGGGTTTTTTTATCCATATATTTTGCCATCAGTTGTTTGCTACCGGTTTCAATACCGGTTTGGGAACCGATTGTACTCTGATTCAGATTTGAATAACAGGTGTCTGTGACAGATTCTACCAATTTAGGATTGGAATAAACAGTCGCAAGAGCCAGATGGCTTGTTCCTATTTTTTCTACACCTTTTGTAGTTGCCACTTGCTCAAATAGATTTAATACTTGTTCACTATCAGGTATTATGCCTCTGGCACCGTATCTGAGGATATCTTCCGAATGTAGAATTATCGATTTCTGTCCGGAATTTACATTTGTTTGTACATCTTTTAAAATATGCTCAACAGATTCAAAACGAAGCTTTTGCATTGTGGGTGTACAGAACGAACACCCTCTGCCACAACCTCTGAAAACTTCAACTAGTCCGTGTGTTGTTGCGCCTCTGATATTTGGTATCTCATCAATATTTGGATCTTTACCCTCGATTATCCTTGATAGCTTATTTCCGTTTAGTATTGATTCAACCATTTCAGGAACTGTGATTTCTCCTCTACCAAGATGGACATAATCAATGTTCAGTTTATCCATTATAGACTCATCTGCAAGCTGCCAGGCTGATTTACCACCAGCGATAACAGTTTTCTTTTTCATGATGGGTTTTTTCATAAGTTTGGACTTCATGGGAAGAGCTTTATTCCACTTGT
>NZ_JBKGYF010000124.1:0-3252 GCF_046546175.1 Methanohalobium sp.
CCCGGGTGAAGAAGTTGTTGAATACATAGCAAAACACTGTGGTGTTGAAACAGATAACGTTTACATTGCTGTTGCACCAACATCCTCTATCCCGGGTTCTGTACAGGTTTCCGCACGTGTGGTTGAAACCGGGATCCACAAACTTGAATCAGTAGGGTTTGACATAAACAAAATCAAAAGCGGATTCGGAGTTGCTCCTATTGCCCCTGTTGTCGGTGGAGACACAAAATGCATGGGTTCTACAAACGATTGCGTAATCTATTGTGGAGAAACTTATTATACCATTGAATACGGCAATGACAATGTAGAAGAACTTGAAGATTTTGTGAAGAAAACACCTTCTGCAAACTCCAGAGACTACGGAAAACCATTCTATGATACATTCAAGGAAGCAAACTTTGACTTCTATAAGATTGATGCAAACATGTTTGCTCCTGCAAAAATCACTGTCAATGACCTGACAAACAAGAAAACATTGACAAGTGGACGAATAAATCCGGGTATATTACTGGATTCTTTTGGTGTCAAAACCATTTAAATTTTAAATACATTATTTGAACTTATTATTTATGTCGTACAACCTTTCCACTGGTTGTACATATTTATTACTTTACAGGGGGATTATATGAAAGTTTTAAAAACTACAAAAGGTATTGGAGGACAGCTTACAGGATTCAGAGAACTGGTCAAGGAATCAGATAACATCACATTCATCGGTTCTCCAGGATTCTGTACTCCCTTTGCAGAATTACTGGCATTTGTTATCCGCGGCACAGGGAAAGGAATGGCATTTATACCAGGTCTAAAATATGAAAACGCAAAGTCCATAGTTGCTGCTGAAGATGGTATGCAGCTCGGTGAAAAAATCGACCCCAATGCAGACACCGTTGTTCTGTTGGGTGGTGTTGCGATGCCAAAGATGGGTATCGACCCTGCAGATATGAATGATATGGTTACAAAAACACTGGAAAATTCAGAAAACAAATTAATAATCGGTGTTTGCTTCCAGTCCGTTTTCCAGGAACAGGAATGGGACAACTATATTGATTTTGATTACATCATTGATTCAGACCTAACCAACAGCACAATAGAAGTTTGATGGTCTTACAAAAAAATAGAGACAAACCAGGAATAGTAAGCTAGCCATGATATATACAGCAAATAATCAGTGATTAATATGGAAAAAAGTACAAAAGATGAAATCAAGGAAGTAAAAGGTTTTCTGCCAAAAGCAATCAAATTTGCAAATGAAATAAACGAAGACTTTGCTGAAGGAATAGCAGAATTCTATCAGACAATCTGGGATGAACGCGAAAACGGCCTTTCCATGAAGGATAAACACATACTAGTATTTACAGTTGCATGTGCCTCCAACAATGTGGAAAGTGCATCCAAAATCCTTGAAAGGCTCAAAAAATTCGGAGCAACCCGTACCGAAATCTATGATGCCATGATGATGGCTGCCTGGACAGGCGGAATCCAGAACTTCACAAATGTAAGCAGCGAGTTGCTTGATAAAATCAATAAGCTGGGATTTGAATAAAACAGAACTATTTTTTTTTATTTTTTTATTCGGGTTTAAATATGTACGCATCAATTACCACGTGGTAAACACCCGGTGAATATTTTTTAATTATACGGCAGCCACAGATATCTGCTTTTTTCCCAAATTCAGAGGCAGTACGTTTTATTCTTGTTACAGGTCTTTCATAAAGACGATTTTCAGGCACTGTTTCATGATAATGCAGTATACCACCGGAATCCCTGATAGCCTGTATACCGTATCTTAAATAATGGTGTGTTGTTCTGACATATCCCATCAGTACCCTATCTGCTGTGTTTTCCGGTGTACATACACTGCAGTCACCATTAAAAGGAATTACTATATCACCAACATTATTCAGCTTTATGTTTTCCTGCAGATATTTAAAAGACCGGGGATTCATTTCTATGGCGATAAGTTTTTGTGGTTTTGAATGGACTGCCATTTGTATGGAAAAATACCCTATACCTGAAAACATATCCACAACTATTTCATCCTTTCCAAAAGCACCCATCCGCTGCCGTTCAGCCAGGTTACCCTTTGAATACATAACATCTGTTACATCCAGTTTGAAATAACACCGGTTTTCTTTATGGATTGTTTCAGTTGTTTCTCCAATGATAAGTTTTCTTTTGGGCTTCCTGAACTGACCTTCAATACCAAAATCTTCTACTACTGATTTACATTTTGGATACATCTCAAGAAGTATTTTCGCTATCAATATTTTTCTGTGGCACAATTCCTCAGGTATTCTTACAATGATTATATCGCCCACAAACTGCCATCCTGCCGGGAGATATTGATACTCCCTTTCTGGAATTTGATTTCTGAGCATTCCTTTTAAAGATTTGATTACAGGTTTATAATACACAGGTTTATCCTGTTCAATAACCTTATAACCATCAACATCATCTTTAACCGGAATTTCCAGAAACTCTCCAGTATAAAGGGCGTTTTTTTTGATTTTTCTGTTTCTGTCAAGTAAACCGGTGTCAGAAAGGTAGCATCGAACAGATTCAGCTTTTTCCTTTGGTACAAGTATCGCTTTTTTCATGGTTGAGTGGTACATTATAGCTATACAATTCGTTTATTTTTTAGATATTAGCAACAGTAACCTTTAGAATCAAGATTTATAAAGAAATCCCCGATGTATTTAGCATCGTGGTATGGTAAATAGTCAAAAAAATATAAGTATTTTGATAAACGATTGTATAATGTATGTATCTGACCCAGAAGAATCATCTCCGTATTGATAAGCAGACCTATGAGACCTTGAAGAGGCTGACCAAACTGTCCAAGAACCTGTATAATTTCACATTGTATACGATTAGACAGTATTTCTTCAACCATAATAAGTATCTCGACAAGGATAATGCTTATCACACGGTTAAAGAGAACGAGAACTATAAACTACTGCCATCACAGGTCGCCCAGAATACTGTGGAAACTGTGGATGGCAGTATAAACTCGTTCTTCAGACTTCTGGATAAGAAAAATAAAGGTGAATATGAAAAACCTGTTCCCCTTCCGAAGTATCTGGATAAAGACGGTAACTTCATATGTACTTTCAAGAAAGATCAGCTGAAGGTTATCGACGATAAAATCAGATTATCTTTGGGTTTAGATTATTACAAAACTTATGGAACCAAGTACCTGTATTTCAGGGTACCTGACAATATAATAGGTCAATACATCAATCAGGTTAGGAT
>NZ_JBKGYF010000125.1:0-3226 GCF_046546175.1 Methanohalobium sp.
GCTGCAAGGATGACGGTGATTGCTACCATTAGGATTACACCGATGACCGGTGATACTGCATCTTCGTTGTTGTTCATTAGATTGTTCAATTTGTGTTTCATGCGTTTTTACCTCCTGTTAACCCATCTACACTTACTCTTCGTTTTTTGAATTCGAGTTCTTTTTTTGCATTACCTTTTCAAGTTTATGAGTCCACATGTCGTCATCTTCATTCGTGTATTCGCACTCAAGATAATGCTGCACTGCCATGCTTAGAGCATCCTTGGTCGAAGATACGTTGCATTTTTCCTTGAGTGAATTCAAATCCTCTTCTGCAAGCACAGTCTGAGCGTGTACAATTTTCACCATTCCTACTTACCTCGGTTATTTATTCAGTGCAAACACACGAAATATATTATAGTCCTCATTATTATCATTATATTTTTATATATAAAGACTTTTTGTTATTAATTTATATAATTTATAGATATGGTATAAGAGTAGTTCATTAATATATTAATCAATTTATATACTTTTCTTTTAATGGTTAATCCGGAATTCAGACCGAGAACCTTTTAATAATGGATGACAAATCCCAACTCTCAAACAGTTTGTATAATGGAGAGGTCTGTGATGATGAAGATGAAAGTCAACCCATTTGTGTTTTTTGTTTCGGCTGCTGTTATTGTTATGTTTGTAGTATTGGGATCTGTATTTACAGAACCCATGCGCCAATTCTTTAACATACTGCAGGATTCTATTATATCCTATTTCGGCTGGTTCTACATTCTTGCTGTTGCCTTTTTTCTGTTCTTTATAATCTGGCTCTATTTCAGCCCATATGGCAGCATTAAACTTGGCAAAGATGACGATATCCCGGTTTTTAGTAACACCAGCTGGTTTGCCATGCTGTTTAGTGCAGGTATGGGTATTGGTTTGCTTTTTTATAGCGTCGCAGAACCGGTACAGCATTTTTCCAATCCACCTGGTGCTACTGCGCCTGAATCAATCGAGGCAGCCAGACAAGCTATAAATCTTACATTCTTCCACTGGGGACTTCATGCATGGGCTATCTATATCATAGTCGGGCTTTCTCTTGCCTATTTTGGATACCGTCACGACCTCCCGTTATCAATTCGTTCAACTCTTTACCCTTTAATCGGTGACAGGATATACGGTGTTACAGGAAACATTGTAGAAGTCATGGCAATATTTGGTACCGTTTTTGGTGTTGCAACCTCACTTGGTCTAGGTGTGTTACAAATCAATTCGGGGTTGAATTACCTTGGAGTTCTCCCGGAATCCACATTTAATCAGATTATTCTTATCATCGGAATCACACTGGCAGCAACCATATCGGTTGTATCAGGACTTACCAGAGGAATACGGATACTTAGTGAGATGAATCTGGGTTTTGGATTTGTGTTGATGATGTTTGTAATCCTGATAGGACCTACTATATTCCTTTTGAGCTCCTTTGTCCAGGGTACAGGTGATTACCTGCAGAATCTCATCTCACTGACTTTCAATACAGATGCCTATCAAGGAATTGAATGGCAAAAATCATGGACGATGTTTTTCTGGGGCTGGTGGATATCCTGGTCACCGTTTGTAGGAATGTTTATTGCACGTATATCTAGAGGACGTACCATCAAAGAATTCATCAGCGGAGTACTGATAGTACCTACAGTTGTAACATTTATCTGGATTGTAGCCTTTGGAAACACAGCATTATATATAGAATTGTTTGGTTCAGGAGGACTGGTACAGGTCGTTTCTGAAAGTGTACCGATATCGCTTTTTGCTCTGCTGGAGAATTTACCACTAACTGTCCTAACCTCTACACTGGCAACAATAGTTGTAGCAACCTTCTTTATAACATCAGCAGATTCAGGATCCCTCGTCGTCTGTATCCTTGCAACAGGTGGTGACCCTGAGCCATCCGTTTATCAAAGAGTTTTCTGGGCGTTTTCACAGGGAGCAGTTGCAGCTGTACTTTTACTAACCGGTGGTCTGGCTGCTCTCCAGACTGCCGCAGTAACTACAGCACTGCCATTCAGTATTATCATGCTGTTCATGTGCTGGAGTCTTGTCAAGGGATTAAAGGCTTCGGAGACTGGCTCTTCCCTAAAGAGCAGTGTTTTCAAAAATAATGGCTGGAAAGAAACAAAACCCTATAAGTGGTATGAATACCTCAAAGACCAATATCTAACTTGACCCATGTATTAAGGTTAAAAAATTAAAAATAGGATTTATTTATATGATTCCTTTTTGAAAATAGATGAACCAGTCAAGACAGTACACGCACTCTTTTTTAGACTTGATTCTCTGTTCGGTAGTACCATAATCACTTGCAGGTGGAATTATAACATCCTCACTCAGCTTCCAGTTTGCAGATATTGCAATATATTTGTTATCGGTTTTTGCATGTCGATAATCATTCACTTTATCTCATCCATGTTTCTACCGGTAGACTGTGGATAACACAGGATAATTCTGATTTTAGATTTTAGTATGTGGGTCAATTGTAATTGTGGCTCTAACTGTCCGTGTAGTGGATGTGTTGGACTGAATCATGCCGTATTTTGTGGCAACATCTATTTCCGGGTCTTCAATAACTAGGAAACCTACTCTGACATTTTTAATATCTTTGTATTCCAGTTTTTCCTTTATAATCCACAACCAGGCAATATGTGAAAACTAACTATCTATTGACAGACAAATAAATTCAGTGTTCAATTCTCAGAATCCTTCCTGCATGCTTGCAAAGGTCATAAACTCGGAGTACATACAGGACCGACGTACACCAACGGATAAAAAGCCTGTTAGACAATTAGAAACTATTAATTGGCTCTGTAGAAAACCTAATTTTGATTTGATTTGATTTAATGTTGTGATGTAAGAGTTTAAAAAGGATGACCCCCTGAATTATTATTTACCATAAAAGTTCTCAGAGAACTCAGGGGGTCGATGTGTTTGAGCAATAAACACACTAGTAATATTTCATCTAATAAGTACTTAAACTTTATCGATACAGCTTTAGCTGTATCAGGTAACTCAAGACTGGAGATCTACAGCTGCAAATATTCCAAAAGAACCTATACACAACACCAGTTAGTGGTACTGGTAATGTTTAAGGAGTACCTCAACGAAGATTACAGGGATATCGTTGAACTTGTAGAGTTGATGGACAAAGTCCAGACTAAACTCGGTCTCAAACAGGTACCTCATTTCACCACCCTCCATA
>NZ_JBKGYF010000126.1:0-3212 GCF_046546175.1 Methanohalobium sp.
AGTTGTGTTCGTTAGAACAAACTATGAAACAGGAAGCCACTTGGTCTTTAGCCAACTGGTAGTTCACTATTTTTTCAGAATAAGTAAATAGACAATTAATATCGTCAGACCGATTACAAGCATAGTAATCGTGATTTCGGGTGATGAGCCAAAAACAATCGGAACCGGACCAATCATTATAAGTCCGCCAAAATCATTTTGACCGGTACCCTGGATAAATGCAAAAATCATACCCAAAAATACCATAAAAAATCCAATGAAAATTAATATTGTACCAAATTTGAGAAGTTTTTCAACATTCATAATCTGAAAAGGTAAATTTTTATTTAAACATCTATTTTTGACTGATTTAAAGCATTAATATTATCTAGAAGTCTGGTATGTATTTGATGGTGGGACATATCCTATATTGTCATTCACATTTTCATTAACAAACTCTTCATCATTTTCCATATCTCCAATGTATCTGTATTCCCTCTGAGTTCTGTTGCCACGGCGTTCAAGCAGATTTTTGCGATACATCCTGGAAAGATATGTAGAAACTGTGCTCAATTTTATCTTGCCATAGATTCGCTCATAATGTTCCTGTATATCCTGTGAAGAAAACCATACACGTGGATATTCATATTTTAAAAACAGCTCCAGACGCTCGTTAATTGTAAGTGTGGCATCATTGAGTTTTTCTCTTAATGATGGAGTTTTTGGTTCTTTATTCACATTTTGTACATTTTGTGGACTGTTAACCATCTGTGAATTGTATTGAACCTGGTTATTAACAGGTGCAAAGTTCTGTGGTTGTTGGTTCACAGGTTGCTGGTATTGGGGTGGCTGAGTTGCCTGATTATATATATTAGGTGGTTGTTGCTGTACAGGTTGTTGTATTTGCTGATTCACAGGCTGTTGTGTGATTGGTGATTGATTTACAGGTTGCTGGTATTGCGGATGAACCTGCTGATTCATCGGGTAATTCTGGTATTGCTGTGGTACTTGTTGATAATATTGTTGAGAAATAGTCTGATTTTGATTAGGCATTTGATTGGATGAAGATTCGGTTGATGAAGAATGTATATCAATGGTGTAAATGAATTTGGTCAGGTATTCCTTCCAGTTTTCTCCAGCGAATTCTACATTTACTTTTTCACTTCCGTCATCATCTATGATTTCAAGCCGGACCTTCATCCTTTTTGCCTCGAATAATATCCACCTGGTGGTGGATTCGCAAACCATTCATCCCCTCAGATTAATGGTTTAGTTTTATTGTGAACAATTTCAAGATTGTATATACAATCCGTTTATTATTGTTTTGTCAACATTTGACCAGATGTCATTATTAATATATAAGTTTTTTGTTCAAAAAATGTGTTAAATTGTATTATACAATAATGAAGGAAGCATAAGCCCTCATTGTTTCGAAAATTGGTTTTAAACTTATATTTATTTTTCATTTAATAACTGTTTTGTGTATACAGATATTAATATATTGTCTTTTGTCAACATATAAATCGAGATAAAATGATTTATTAGATTATAAGATGTAATTAATACCTTAGCTAATAAATTAGAACTTTAAAATCCTTACTTTGATAAATAAAAGCTTTTAAAGCTGTTAATACATCATTCAACCATATAAATATATCATATAGATAGATTTTACTGAATAAATCTGATACATAAATTAATAAACATGGGAAAACTATATGTGATATCTCCTATTTTGTGAATACTATACAAAATGAAAAAACACAGGTAACACCATGACTACATCTAATTCAAGTTCAGAACCAAATCCGACTATTAACTCAGTAAATTCAAATAATGAATATGATGAGCTTGAAAAGAGTGATTCATCAGATACACAGGACCTAGAAAATAAAGATGTTGATTCACTAATCAGTGATATAAAATCCTTAAGGGTGCAGAATGAAAATCTGCGAGCCAACCTCCTTGATGCCAATATGAAAATAAGTAATTATGAAGAGGAGGTCAACAAGCTCAATAAACAAATTGAGCAGCTTTCAAAACCACCGTTATTTGTGGCAACTGTGCTGGAAATTAATGACGATACAGTTGTTTTGAGACAGCATGGTAATAATCAGGAGGTTGTCACCAGTATTTCATCGGAGTTGAAGAATCAGTTGGAACCGGGTGTTCGAGTTAGTGTCAATACTGCTTTTTCAATTATTTCTGTGATTAGTAGAGCAGCAGATGTACGGGCACAGATAATGGAAGTTATAAATTCACCTGGAATAGATTATGATATGATAGGTGGACTCAATGACATCCTCCAGGAAGTAATCGAATCAGTACAGCTACCATTAACCGACCAGGAATTATTTGATAATATAGGTATTGAACCACCCAGTGGAGTATTGTTGTATGGCCCTCCAGGAAGCGGAAAAACTTTAATAGCAAAATCAGTAGCTTCACAGGCAAATGCAACCTTTATACGTATGTCTGGTTCAGACCTTGTCCAGAAATTCATAGGGGAAGGTGCAAGACTTGTTAAGGACGTATTTGAAATGGCAAGAAGCAAATCTCCATCGATACTTTTTATTGATGAAATCGATGCCGTTGGAGGTATGCGCACACATGACGGTACCACCGGTTCAGCAGAAGTAAACCGCACAATGTTGCAACTTCTTGCAGAGATGGATGGTTTTGACCCAAAAGGAAATGTCAAAATAATTGCTGCAACAAACAGAATGGATCTTCTTGACCCTGCACTTCTGCGTCCTGGTAGATTCGATCGCCTCATTGAAATTCCTAAGCCGGATGATAAAGGACGTGAGGACATCCTGAAGATTCAGACCAGAAAGATGAATCTTTCAGATGATGTGGATTTTGCCAGACTGGCTAAAATGACCGAAGGATTAACAGGTGCTGATTTGATGGCACTTGCAAAAGAAGCAGGAATGTTTGTCCTGAGAAGACGTGGCAACCAGATAACCATGCAGGATTTCCTGGATTCCTATGAGAAAATTGTGGAAGAGGAAGAGGTGCATACACCTGTTGGCGGAATGTTTGGCTAATCCAAAAAAAACACATGGTGGATTTAATATTCCACCTAATATCTTTTAAAACGAAAAATTAATATTACTTAAGTTATGTTTGAGTGTGTTGTAAATTGAATCAGCTCCGATAGTGTAGCACGGCCAATCATGCAGGACTCTCACTCCTGCGACTGGGGTTCAAATCCCCATCGGAGCATCCTA
>NZ_JBKGYF010000127.1:0-3159 GCF_046546175.1 Methanohalobium sp.
CACCTGTGTCTGCATTTTCGGTGCAACCTAAAGATGCTATTGATGTAAAAAGCAAAATGATAATTAGTATTTTAGTAATTTTTTTAATTCTTATTCCTCATTAATACTTTGTTTCTTATGGAAACTCATACTATAAAGGATTAGATATCGAAATTCATTCTCCACAAGAAATCAAGTATATATACACATATTTGTGTCTAAATCTAAACCTTTTGCGATAAGTGAAAAGAGCATTGTCCAACATCTTTCATATAGGGAAAAATCAACTCTAGAATATTTGTTGGCAGTAGAATCTAATAGGAGTACCTTTATTGTGAACTTGTATATCAGGAAAAAGAGTATTTAAAAATAAAAAGGAATGCCTAATAGCACACCTTTAACTTGGTTTATTGGGATTTTTCACCGAAAGCGAATTTATCCATTACTTTGGTAACTTCAACTGTTACTTCATCGCCGACTGAAGTCTCGGGTACAAAGATAACAAATCCACTAACTCTGGCTATTCCATCGCCTTTACTTGCAATATCCTCAATTTTTACGTCGTATCTTTCTCCAGACTGGACTGGAGCTGATTCATCTCTATAATACAAATTTTTCACATCCTTGTTTTAAAGCTAAAAGATTTAATCAGGATGGGTAACATAACGAAAAAATAGTATGTACATTTAAAGTAACATCATTTAATGCCAATACGTATAATCAAACAGTCTTTATCTTTAAGCGGATTATATAACGACTTTTATTTATGTAAGGGTTTTGTAGGTTTTATCTGTGTCACAGGAAGCTAATAATAAGATAAATTTTTACTATTGGAATTCAGGCACAAATACTAAAATTCGACAAATTATCGGATATGTTTGATGATTATACATTTCTGTATAAAGACCCAAGATTATTAAAATACGGATAGGTTTAGTGCCATGCAGGATAGAAAGGAAATTAAACAAATACAAAACATCCGGGTTTCAGGATAATTCGCAGGTATCTTAACCCTTCATAAAATATTGCGAAATTGTTTATATATGCCCCCACACAGGTATTTTCATAGAATATTTTTAGTTTCCATAAGAAGTACATATATACTTGATTTGTCCTCGACTTAAATGAACTCCCTACTCTGTTTAAGTCGAACTTTGCAACTAAAAAAATTGTGTCTCCACTTATAGTTGATAACTCAACATTTGTTGCTTATAATCATATCAGCAAATGATTATGTATCCTAAATTAACAACAAATAATCTGTGCTCAACTATAAAAAGTAACCAGTTATTTTGCAGATGTTTCTCTATTTGTTGCTGGATAAGATTTTAAAAAAAAAGAAAAAATAGCAAGGATAGGGATTGTCAACTATCCTTAACCACTTCATTTCTTCTGTTCCCTTCTCAAGAACAACAACACTGCGATGCCAAGCACACCGACCAACAGAACTGGGTTTGCAGTTGGAACACCTGCCCAGTGGTCATAATCATCAGGAACGTTTTGAGATGGTTCTTCGCAAGCACATTCTACTTCATCTGTTTCAACCGGTTCATATTCAACATTAGTTGATACCGATTTTCCTTCTCCTGAACCCTCACCGGTTGGTCCTGATGAATCGCCCCACCAGTTGTTTGTGGCGTTGACTACTTCATCACCGTTGTTCTGGTTAGACAAACCATTATTGTTACCGTATATATTATTACGGTGTACAACTGTATCCAAAACCTGGTAATCATCTCCTCCTTCAACGAGTACACCGTATTCATTATCGTACAGGTAATTGCAGGTCATGGTGTTGTTTGTTGTCGGACCGTATTGATTACCATAAGGATAGTCAGTGGTTAGGCGGATTGCAGCTGTGGAGTTGCATATATCGTTACAGCCAATATCCAGGTTATGTGAGAGGTAGACTAAAATCCCATCTCCATAAGTGTCGTCTGTAGCGATGGACCCTGATACTTCATTACCTTTCAATGTTGACTGATAGTCACCGTATGGACCGTTTTTGCCTTCTTGATAATTCACCTTGTATATCTGTATCCCATTACCATGGTTCCCTTTAACTACATTATCTTCTACTATGGCACTGAGTGTGTGCGGGTTATCGCTGGGTCCACCGTACACTTCAATTCCCGCTGCGTGGTGGTTTATCCATTTATGATCCATTTTATTACCAGTCAAATGATTTCCTATAATCGTCACGTTACCAGTTCCTCCAGCACTGCTACCTACATGGTATATACCTCTCTCTTTGTTCTCACGGATATTATTATTGAGAATATTTCCATAGGCATAGAAGGTCAAACCATCACCGTTATTATCATAGGATTCACAATTTTGGACAGTTGCGTTTTTATCTTTTTTAATCCTGATACCGTCATTATCGTTGTTATGCGATACGATGTTGTCAATTATGACTCCACTTGTATTATAGGCGTACACACCACGATCAGGTGAGCTGTGGACCTCGAAATTTTGTACAGTGACCCCATTTGTGTCTTTAATCATGATCCCATGGTCATCGGTTAAATCAGATAGGTTGATTATACTCGTGGGCAAACCATTCTCATCAGTAGAACCGATAAGTTCGATGTTGTTTTTGTCCACTCCAGCTATTTCTAATTGCTCTTCATAGGTACCTGGTCCTACTTCTATAGTGTCACCATTATTTGCATCATCTATAGCATCCTGTATAGATTCACTTTCATTTACAGTTATGGAATCTGCACAGGCAGTACCAGTAACACCTAAAAATACAGCTGATAACAGAACTGCAACAATAATCATCTTTTGTATTGGTTTTTTGTTCAACGTTAACATTTTAACTATACCCCCAGAAATATTTGTAGGTAAATATATTGGATATGTATGTACTATTCTTAAATAAAAAGTTAAGAAACTAAATTCCAGTATTATTTATACATGTGGCAATTATCCAAAAACAATACACGTTTTTTATCGATTCATATAGAAGAAACGATCGGGATTGATCCGTGAAAATACCTCAGTTAACCAATAACAGGCAGGTTAGAAACCTGGCATACCTCTTTTTTTTGTCTACCTGGATTGTTCAACAACATTTACTATAGATTTTGAAAATTGTTAGCTGGATCTTGTTAATATCCAGGGTATATTTCGATTTTCTGTGTGACATGAAACATTGAAATTTAGAATTATCAC
>NZ_JBKGYF010000128.1:0-3087 GCF_046546175.1 Methanohalobium sp.
ATCTTTTATACAGGTAAATTTAAGTATCTTTTTTCCACCCATTTCAAATAATATTGAAACAAAGGATGTGGTATTATTAAAGAAGAATTTCTGGATGCAAGCGGATGTGCTACATGTTCCAAATTGAAAAAAGATATTGAGACCATTGTTTCTGATATGGGATGTTAGATGATGTTGAGATTGTAAATATAGAAGACCATGTGGAAATTGCAAAAAAGGTATTAAGAAAACGCTAGTTGTAGTTGTGGACGGTGAAACCAAGTTTAAGTAGCAGTTTCATGCTCTGCTATACTAAATTTATTTTGAATTTCTTATATACTTTAGAAATTACAAATAAATTCAAGTACAATCAATCTTACTGTTGCATGTAATTGGATTAGTTTCAAATTTGTCTTCGAAATTCCTGAGCCTTTTCTTTAGGGATTTCAATTTTTTCTGTTATTCAAGATAAACCATAATATAACTGGTCTGGTGATACAGTGGCAACCAAAAGTTTTTCAGATTATAGGGGCTACAAAAATAAATATTCGAGACTTGTTGAGCTTGAACGTGAAGAAGAGATGAGAAAGCATCTGGATGAAATTAAGAATTTAAATCCAAAGGAAAGAGAATCCCGTGGAAGAGCAGTCCTTAATATGAGAGGGCGAGACCAAGGTAAAGGGCTGGGAGGCAAGTATATTGTAAAATTTGTAAGGGTTAGAGGAGGTCATTTACCAGATACTGAAATATCTGTTGGAGATCAGGTGATGTTAAGTAAAAAAAATCCGATGGACCCCAATAATCCCGAAGCCACTGTAATTGAGAAAACCAATTATTCCATTTCTGTGTCATTCAACAGTAAACCACCTGGGATGGTATACGGCAAAGGTTTGAGGGTTGACCTGTATGTCAATGATATAACTTTCCAGAGGATGCTGAAGTCCATAAAATATTTTGAAAATCCAGATGATAAAAAACAGCGTCTACAGAATATATTGATTGGTAAATTGAAACCCACATTTAATGAGGGTTCAGAACCGGTAATCCATAATAATAGATTGAATTCATCTCAGGTCAGTGCTGTTAAAAGGTCACTTGAAGCAGAAGACCTGTTTTTGATCCACGGGCCACCTGGAACCGGTAAAACTACAACTTTAATAGAGGTCATTGAACAGCATGTTGACAGGGGTCAAAAGGTTCTGGCAACAGGTGATTCGAATGTTGCAGTAGATAATCTTGTGGATTTTCTTACCAGTAAAAATAGAAATGTAGTAAGAGCAGGACATCCTGCAAGGGTTACAGAAATATTGAGGCAGCATACATTGGATTTTCTTGTTGAAAATAAAGAAAAGTACCAGAGAGCTCAGAGTTTGCGAGCAAAAGCTAACAAGCTTAATGAAAAACAGAAATATTATCCCTGTTCATCTGGACGATGGAGAAGAGGGCTTACAAATGAAGCAATAAAAGACCTTGCAAGTAAAGGAAAAGGTTCCAGAGGTATACCTCCCAAAAAAATGAAGCAAATCGCCAAATGGATTGAATTGCAGGAACAAATAAGTGCAATTATAGAAAAAGCAAAAAAACTGGAAGATGAAGCAGTGGATGAATTGATTCAGAAAGCGGATGTTGTGTGCACAACCAACTCCACTGCAGGAAGTGAATTACTGGAAAATGAAGATTTTGATGTTGTAGTTATTGATGAAGCAACCCAGTCTACAGAACCATCCTGTTTGATATCCATGAGTCACGGTGGTAAAGTAATACTTGCAGGAGACCATAAACAACTTCCACCAACAATATTAAACCAAGAAGCAAAAGAAAATGGACTGGAAGAAACACTTTTTGAACGAATGATTGATGTTCATGGCTCACATATAAAGGAAATGCTGAACATCCAGTATCGTATGAATATTGAAATCATGCGTTTTCCGAATACATATTTTTATAGTGGTGGATTGAAAGCTGCGGATGAGGTTAAAGATCATAAACTTGAATCCAGTTCTAAAAATACATCTGATGATTTAATTGAAAAAATCTGTGATTTTAAGCAAGGTATCACTTTTGTAGATACTCAGGGTAATTTCAGTGAAAATACACCAAAAGGTTCTACCTCAAAAGAAAACCCAAAAGAAGCAGAACTAGTAAAAAATACAGTTGATAGAATCTTAACATATGGCATCAATCCTGAAAATGTCGGAGTTATTTCACCCTATGATGCCCAAATTGAGCTTCTCAAAAAGAAAATTAATATAAGTGGGCTTGAAATAAAAACAGTGGATGGTTTCCAGGGTAGGGAAAAGGACGCCATAATTCTATCACTTGTAAGGTCAAATGATAACAGGGATATCGGATTTTTAAAAGACCTAAGACGTCTGAATGTATCTCTAACAAGAGCCAGAAAGAAGTTGATAATAATCGGTGATGGTAATACATTAGGTATAAACAGAATATATAATGAACTTATGGATTATATAGCAGAAAACGGAGGTTACATAAAAATTTCAAATCAAAGTTTGAATTTATAAAAAATAGTGAGGATAGTTGTGAACTATCCTCGGCTCACTGTTTTTGTTCTTTTCCCAGGAATAACATTATTATAATTCCAAGAACACCAACCAGCAATACTGGATTTGCAGTTGGAACACCTGCCCAGTGATCATATCCGAAATAATGGCTTGGGTCGCTATCTGTTACTGTCATACTACATAGTGTATTTCCAGTAACGTTTGCCATGTTGGAGTATTGACCATCTTTAGCAGTGCCTATTAATGTACATTCAACGGATTAACCGGGCATCAGGCTAGTTTTTGAACAATTAATTTCGCCCTGTTTATTGTCCACTACCGTGATGTTGTAGAGTTTAACGTTACCGGTATTGGTTATGTTGTAGGTTCATGTAACATTTGTACCTATCTCTATGGTTGGACCGAATCCAGTATCATCGTCTACACCATTGGTATATTTCTCAATGCTGATACTAGCGCATTCTTCTGTGTATGGTTCAAATGTTACATTTCCTAAGGCCCGAGCACCCTCCAGGTTATTTGATGCATTAAAGGGTCCTTTACTGGAGTTCCAGTAATTGTATTTGACATCCATTGAATCGCT
>NZ_JBKGYF010000129.1:0-3079 GCF_046546175.1 Methanohalobium sp.
ATCATGTTTGATTTTATAAGTCAGTATCAAATATCATCGCCTCTGTTAAAAGATACGGGCTGATATAATAAAAAAATTATGGTGAAAAATCAATGACCAACGGGGTTGTTTCATCACTCTTTAAACGAAGTTTTAAGATATCCTTTAATCTTTGATTTAAGGAGACGGTTAGAAACCGTTGGCTTTCACGTACCCCTGTTGCCCCACTTTCGTAATATTTTTTTATGATAGTATATACCTATTATTTTTTATTATTTATTAGACTATTTGCTTTATTGTTCAAGTGGGTTTGCAAAACTTAATAACATAGTTATCTTAGAATTGACATATAAAGTGGTGGAAATATGCCACAGATATTTAAAAGAATGTCAAAAAAAGTGGGTCTTCCCCCGGGAAGCCTTGTCCACGTAGGTGAAAAAGCAACTGAAGAAGTTAAAATCTCTGTGATGGATTACGATGAAAAAAACTTTCAGGAAAAAGAGATTAAAAATGTTGAGGAATGTTTTCCATTTAAAGATAAGTCAACTGTAACCTGGATAAATATTGATGGGCTTCATGAGGTGGAAGTGATAGAAAAAATCGGGGAACATTTCGGTTTTCATTCCTTAATTTTGGAAGATATTTTAAACACTGGCCAGCGCCCGAAAACAGAAGATTTTGGAACCTATATCTACATCGTATTGAAGATGCTTACATTTAATAACCAGGAAAATGAAATTAATACAGAACAGGTCAGTTTAATCATTGGATCTAATTTTGTCATTTCCTTCCAGGAAAAGGAAGGAGATGTATTTAACTATGTAAGAGACCGGATCAGAAACAACAAAGGTCGTATCAGAAAGATGAAATCCGATTATCTTACATATTTACTTATAGATTCAATTGTTGACCACTATTTTGTTGTTTTGGAGAACATTGGTGAAAGAATAGAGTCAGTCGAAGATGAATTATCCGACGAACCCACAACAGAAACTTTACAGAAAATACATGATTTAAAACGGGATGTTATTTTCTTGCGCAAATCAGTCTGGCCTCTGAGAGAAGTTATAAATTCTCTTAGTAGAAGCGATACTCTCTTTGTTTTTGAATCCACTGATTTATTTTTAAAGGATGTCTATGATCATATAATTCAAATCATTGAAAGTCTGGATATATATAGGGATATGCTTACAAGTATGCTTGATCTATATCTTTCAAGCATCAGTAATCGAATGAATGAAGTGATGAAAGTACTAACGATTATAGCCACTACATTTATACCACTGACATTTATAGCGGGTGTCTATGGAATGAATTTTGAATATATGCCAGAACTCGACTGGAAATGGAGTTACCCGCTATTATGGATAATTATGCTTTCTGCCAGCATGTCCATGTTAGTCTATTTTAAGAAGAAAAAATGGTTGTAAGTGGAGTTTAAAAACTCCCGCGTCCAAGTTCTGCATGCGCACGAGCAAGATGTCCGGCAGCCTGTGCACCTATAAGCGAAATTTCACCGGCCAATACAGCAGATGCCAGTATTTCTGCCATTTTTTTAGCATTCGCTCCAGGCGGATGACCTGAACCTGCTACACCGAGCAAATTCAGACAGTCTTTCTGGGTGCCGATACCTGTACCACCGCCTACAGTTCCTACTAACAATGATGGAAGCGTTACTGAACAGTAGAGGTCTCCATATTTGGTCACTTCCATAGTTGTGATTACGTTACTACCCTCAACCACATGTGCAGGGTCCTGTCCACAGGCAATATTCGTTGCAACGATAACATTTGCAGCATGTGCATTGTATCCAAGTGAACCAGCACGCGCTGAACCCAGTAGATTTTTTCTATAATTTACATCTGCCATTTCTTCAGGTGTAGATTTCAGTCGGTCTTCCACAACTTTTTTCGGAATTTCAATTTCTGCAACAACAGTTTTACCCCTTCCCTGAATACTGTTAAGAGCTGCTGGTTTTTTATCCGTACACATATTACCAGACAATGATATCGGGTCAGCACCGAATTCGTCTTCTATAAGGTCAACAAGTGTATTTGTAGCGATTGTAACCATGTTCATACCCATGGCATCCTTTGTATCATAGGAAAACCTCAGATATACAGTGTTGCCCAGTACATAGGGGTCGATATCTATCAGTTCACCGTGACTGGTAATCTCACTTATCTTATCCTGCATATGTTTCAATGTCTCGGGTTTTTTAATCCATTCCACAAATTCCTGTGCTCTTACTACATTCTCAACTTTGAATGCAGGAGCTCTGGTCATCACATCCTGGAATATTCTTACATCTGCACCGTTAGAACGGGTTATTACCGAACAACCTCTGTTAACACTTGCAACAAGTGCACCTTCGGTAGTTGCAAGTGGAACATAATAATCTCCATCTGCGTATTCGCCTTTAACTTTTAAAGGACCTGCAATTCCAAGAGGAATCTGCACTGCCCCTATCATATTCTCGATATTTTTCTTTGTTACCTTTTCAGCATCGATATTATGGTTTTGTATGTATTCAAAAGAAACATTAGACGTTTTTTCTATCGCCTTTCTGCGCAGTTTAACAGCCGAATTTGCATCAGTATATTTTTCAATTTTTCTAAGCGACACTTCCCCTGATGTGATCTTTTCGAACAATTCATCTTCATCCATTTTGATTTCACTTTCTGGTTCCATAAATAATAAACACCTTTGAACTTAAAGATATATTAGCACTCCATATTATTAAAATTCCTGCAATAAGGCCAACTACCCGCAACTAATATTATTAGTATTTATTCTAAACCATAATGCTTTTTCTCCTTAATAATACATACATCCTGCTCTATTCAATATTTTGCAAATAAAAATATAACTATACTCAAAAACCATAATTCTGAACGATATTGAGTATACCGGTAGTAACAAAATCAATCGCAATAGCTGCCAGTAATAACCCCATTATTCTTGTAAAAACCAGCATTCCGGTGTATCCCAGAAAATTGTAGATTTTTCTTGAAAACAGGAATATAAAAAGTGTTATTACAAATGTAACAAGTATTGCCAAAATAACAACTGATTTATCCAAGATTGTATCAGAATTTCC
>NZ_JBKGYF010000130.1:0-3017 GCF_046546175.1 Methanohalobium sp.
AATATTGTATGTAATATTATGTAAATTTGTTGTATAATTTGGGAACTGTTTTATTTCCCATTCAAAAAAGTTAGTCTATAACCCCTAAATCCGATGGATTTTATTTTTCATTATTCATATAATTATTTTCTCCAGACCCACATATTTCACAATACGGATTTTTACTAACATGTATTTTTTCCATATTGCTGTTTAGACCATCCCATAATAGAAGATGACCATTTAGCAATTCACCGGTCCCTGTAAGATATTTTATCACTTCATTTGCCTGTATTGTGCCAATTATCCCGGCTGTTGTTCCAAGAATAGGAAATGTTTTTTTGGGGGGTATTTTTGAAATAATACATCTCATACAAGGGGTTTTCTCAGGAATAATTGTTGTCACCTGTCCATGGAAACCTTCTACTGCACCGTGTACCATGGGAACTTTCATTTTGACAGCGGCTTCATTCAGCGAAAAACGTGTGTAATAGTTATCCAGTGCATCCACTACTATATGTGTTTTACCTATAACATTTTCTATGTTATCTGGAACTATAGTCTCATTTGATGTTTCTATATCAATTTCCGGGTTCAGTTCATTGAGTTTTCGTTTTGCAGAATCAGTTTTCAAAGACCCGATATCCCTGTGATGGTGGATAATCTGGCGGTTCAAATTACTCAATTCAACAGTATCATGGTCTATAATTTTGATTTTACCCACTCCTGCAGCAGCAAGATATATAGCTATGGGTGAACCAAGACCACCGGAACCGATTATGGTTACAGATGATTTTTTTAATTTTTCCTGTCCCTCTTCACCAAATATCATCATCTGTCGGCTGTATTGTTCATGTTCATTGTCAGAAATCATTTGGTATATCCTCTTTTTATTTAGCTGCTAGCATGTTCATCTTTTAATTGATAATTGCAAAGTGGTAACCGGGATATATAATACAGAGTGCCGTTTTCATAACTGAATAGAAGTGGATACACCTGTACACCAATTTCAAGAGCTTGTTTATAAAGTCTGGAGAACTCCGAATCGATTTCCATATTCGCAGTAAAGCATACAGCATCAGGTCTGAATACAAGTACAATCATAGCACCCGTATGTCCCTGTTCAACCGCTTTTATTAGTTCCTTTATATGTCTTTGTCCACGAGTAGTAGGTGCATCCGGAAACAGTGCTATTCCATTATTTTGTAGTGTACATCCTTTAACTTCAATCCATGTCGTTGAATCTTTTCGGTTGACAAGAAAATCCAGTCTGCTGTCTCCAAATTGTTGTTCTGGTATTATACTGTCCACTTTGCCCAGAGGGCTGATATTTTCGTTTTCAATTACCTGTTCCGCTATTTTTCGATGATAGACTGAGTTGATTAAAATCCATTTATTATTTACACTACCTGCTATCATTTCCCATTTAGTTTTCCGTTTTTCACCTTCTGCTTTATTTAAAAGAACCCTATTTCCGGAATATAATATATCTTCCAATCTTCCTGGGTCTCTTATGTGCACTTTTTCATTTCTGATTGTTTCAGTATTGATAATATCAACAATACCGAGAAATCTGTTTTCTCTGGATACAAATATACCTTCTGCATCCCATGGTATATGAATAACAGGTATTTTATCCGCTTCCACTTGTTTTACACTCCGAAATATCAAAAAATAGGGATGGTTAAAAATTAACAGATTATAAAATTCTATTTTTCACTGTTGCAATATACTTTTAGGTCTGTTCTCCAGTGTAACGTTAAAGTTTTTTATAGCACCGTCCCGGTATATTTTGAGGTTTATCCTGTCACCAGATGACTTTGTATCCAGATAAGTTATCAACTGGTCGTTGTTTCTAATATCTCTGTTGTCCATTCCCAGTATGATATCACCATCAACCCATGTAGGTTCACCGTTTACCGTAATTTGTTTTCCGGGTTCCAATCCTGCTTTATCGGCAGGTCCCCCATCTATAACTTTTACTACCATTACCCCTTCTGATACGGTATCATTAAGGTTCATATAGTTGGCAGCATTTAAACTTACAGGAACCATACTGATACCTATCCATGCATGCCCATATTCACCTTTTTCAATAATGGCATCTGCTACTCTTTTGGCTTTATTTGATGGGATGGCAAAACCGACATTATCACCACTTTTAGCCCGGTTTACACCTAAAACCTGACCTGAGAGACCCAGAAGAGGACCTCCCGAGTTCCCGGGATTCAGTGGAGCATCGGTCTGAATTACGTTTGGAATAGAGAAACCTTCCTCAGTTGGCAATACTCTACCGGTTGCACTCACAATTCCATGGGTGATACTGCCTTCAAGACCGAACGGATTACCAATTGCCATCACAAATTCACCAGGTTCAATATTGGACGAGTTACTGAGTTCAAGTGGATATGGTGAAAAATCATCATCTGATGGAATTTCACTTACCTTGAGAACAGCAATATCTGAGAATTTGTCAGATCCGACAATTTCTGCACTTTCTGTTGCTCCATTTGAAAATACAACTTCTACATTGTCAGACCCGTTAATTACATGCTGGTTTGTTATGATATGTCTATTGGAATCATAGATAAAACCTGATCCTTCACCTGTGGTCCGACTTAAACCGTCCTTCCTTATTTTTATGGACACAACTGAATCTGAAACCTGTTTATATAGTTCTTTATAGGATTCAGAATAATTGATGGTTTTGTTTGTATTTATCTGTACGTTTTTCTGTGCATGGTCCTGATCCTGGTTATTATCCGAATTCTTTGAAAGTGCCAGCGTAATTCCGCCTACCATCAACCCTACTATGAAAAAGAGGGTTGCTATTATAAAAATCCGGCTTCTTCCATTATGATATTCTCTATTATCCATTAAGGGTTAATTATGCTATTGATAAATTTATAATTTGTGAGATACTATAGATAGGTTCAAGAAATCATCTTATCCCTGTATTTTTATCTGCTGCGATGAATTTTTGATCTTTTATACAGGTAAATTTAAGTATCTTTTTTCCACCCATTTCAAATAATATT
>NZ_JBKGYF010000131.1:0-2955 GCF_046546175.1 Methanohalobium sp.
CTGTAAAAGCGTGCCTGCACTGTCAAACACAACTGCTTTTTCTTTTTTCATGCTTTAGTGGTTAAAATCAAACTGATTGGTTTTATATAAAACTTAATCATGTTCGGCAATTATATAAAATTATCAATTTTAAGTGATAATTATATCAAAAAGAGCAAGGGATATTGAATTAGAGAACAGTTGTCCTCTAATTCAGCCAAGTTCGAGTAGTTATAGACCTATAGACCATCCAACACCATCGATAATATACTTGTAAAGTACGTTATGATTGGCCGGTGTTGCGATAAAACTACATATATATGTACGTATACATAAATTTGATGTTTATAAAAATTGTATTTATGTTCATCAAACAATGATGTTGTTTTATCTTTTAATATGTTTGTTGTATGTCTTTTTTTTAAGATTTTTAATATTATTTAGGTGTTCATAAATCTGACTTTTTTGTACATGGAACCTGCTCATGGCATCCAATTGATTTATGTATATGCGTGTACATACAAACATTGACTTATGGAAACCATGAAATTAGCTTTGATAATACTGATATTATTTATTTTTATATGTCCGGTTTCTGCTGCAGAGTCTTATCCCAAGATGCTTGAGAATCCATGGGACCACTCACCTATAACGGTATTTATCGATGATGAAAATGTTCCTGAACATTATAGTCCCACTTACTACGACCAAATAGAAAAAGCAATGGGATATTGGGAACAGGGTGGTAACGGCCAATTAAGTTTTGATCCTGAGTTCAAACTTGTAGACTCCATGGATAAGGCTGACATCAATGTGAAATGGGTTGAAAACTTGGAAAAGGTAGAAGATGCTCCTGATGGTGTTGCAGGATACTGCAGACCCTATGTAGTAGACGGAAAATATGTGCGGGCAGATATCGTACTTGAGGTTGGAAATTATCAGGGTTTTTCATGGCAGCAGTATGGTGATACCAATATGCGTGAAATCGCCAAACATGAATTTGGACATGCTTTGGGGCTTGGACATAGTGATGACAGAAATGATATAATGTATCCGGAATATGAAATGAAGGATAATATAAACCCACTGTTGGTTGAACAAAGCCATACGTACTTGATTGTTATATCGGGGGTTGTATTTGCAGTCTTGATGTTTCTTGGTATAAGCTGGCGATACAATAAAAAGAAAAGGGAATCCATTGAAAACGAAATTTTTGATGGTTGGGATGATAATGACTGATGCAAATATAAGTTTGCTTTGTAAAGATTTGTTAAAGTATCTCAGCGGTAAGGAAGTGGATTTTTCAGATTATGAACTGGATCTCTCACATCTTACAGAATTTGAACGACAGGTTCTCAATGAAACCCGAAATATACCCTATGGTGAAACAATCACGTATTCAGAGGTTGCCTACAGGATAGGAAAACCTGGAGCTTCACAGGCGGTAGGAAAGGCATTATCCAAAAATCCCTATCCAATAGTTATTCCCTGTCACAGAGTAGTATCAAAAAAGGGATTGGGTGGATTTGGTGGCGGGTTTAATCCGCAAAAGCTTGAAGAGAAAAAAAAGCTCATAGAACTGGAAAAACAATTATAAAAAATTAAACCAGAATAGGATAAATCCTGGTTGATTAACCATCATTTCTGATTGCTTCAACCGGACATCCTTCCAACGCTTCTTCACAGGCTTCTACTTCCTCATCTGTTTCTGGTTGGTTGTAGACATAAGCATAGGACCCATCATCGGTCATTGCGAAATGGTCCGGATCTGTGTCCACACAAAGCTCACAGGCAGTGCAGTCCTCATCGACATAGTATGGTCCCTCTACATTTGCTGAAACTTTTTTATTTTTGTCTGCCATATTTATATTTCCCCCTATTAAATTTTAACCAATAATCAGGTAATCCTGCTGGTATTTATAGATTAGTAAGAAAATGTGTATTTTTATATTATCCATGCAGGTAAATAACTTATGTCAGTTCTTTAGCTTTCCGGTTTAAAAGGGGACGTAATATTATTGGTATTGTCAATGAGGTTATTGCAGACACTATAACCATGTTGGCAAATATTTGAGGAGTTACTGCCCAATCACCAAGTGACAGTCCTTATTGCATGACAATAAGAGCAATTTCTGCTCTTGGTATCATACTGGTACCAAGTACAAGAGCACTGGATGAGCCAGTGACAAAATACGCAATAGCACCATGTCCTACAAATTTCCCGGCAAATGCTACCAGTAACAATATGATGACGGGTATCAGAGATCCGGTAATTACTTCTGGATTGATCTGCAATCCGATGCCTACAAAGAAGAACGGCATAAACAGGTCATATAAAGGTTCAAAGGACCCGTCAAACTTTACTGAATCAGGGTCTCGACTGAATATAAGACCTGCAAAAAAAGCTCCTATAGCTACTGAAAATCCAAGCATCTCAGCCATTGCGGCGACTACCATCCCAATCCCCAGAATGACCAGTAATGTACCTTTTCCAACCTGTACTTTTTCAAAGAATCTGGTAATATGAGCTTCAAGATAGCGTGAAAAAAATATACAGAAACCAATAAAAGCGATTAATTTTAGAATAAATAAACCAAGAACACCCGGCAACACGGGGAGAACTGCAGAAATACTGCCATCTTTTAATACAGGAGCAACAGCAAACAATAATGCCATGAGAATAATACCAGATATATCATCCAGCTCTGCGACATCCAGCAATATCTCACCATGATGGCTATTCAACAAATTCGCTTCCTGCCATATACTTACCGTAACTCCTACACTTGTTGCAGTCAATGCCACAGCGACAAAAAGACTTTGGATAAGTTCCGCACTCCTAAATTTACATAAAATGATGTAAACTTAGGTGAGAAAGTATCATCTTTCTCGTTTAATTCGTTTGCATATTTATTTTCGAATTATTGTATCTCCAATATGCAATATACAAAGGTTCCTTGAGATTACCTTTGTAGT
>NZ_JBKGYF010000132.1:0-2885 GCF_046546175.1 Methanohalobium sp.
GAATTTCTGCCTGCACCGATTGCTGTTGCTTTATATTCAAGTAGTGCTCCGCTAGGGTCTGTCTCAAACAACCTAGGATTATCGTCATCGATACCTGCTATCAATACGGCAGTACCATAGGGGCGAACCCCTCCAAACTGGGTGTAGGTCTGTTTGTGGTCACATATCTTTTTGGCTATAACTTCAACACCTATTGGTTCATCAAATGATACTCTGTTAACCTGGGCTTCAACCCTTGCCCTGTCTACAAGTGTACGTGCATCCGCCACAAGTCCAGATGTAGCAACACCTATATGAGAATCGATCTGGAATATCTTTTCGATTGATTCTGCTTCTATTAATCTACTGGTAATCCGTTTGTCTACCAGTAATACAACACCATCTTTTGCCTTTATACCTGCAGCAGTGGTACCTCTTTTAACTGCTTCCCTCGCGTATTCTACCTGAAAAAGTCGTCCATCTGGACTGAAAACTGTAATTGCTCTATCATAACCCATTTGCGGTGCCATTTGCATGTATTAATCAACTCCATCTCGCATAAAATTCGTATATATTATATGATTTCTACTCTTTTATATATGACTGTCCTTTTGGATTGAATACTTCAAATCCTTTCAAATATTTTGTTGTTGCTCCTTTTACAGTGCCTGATATGCCAAGTATGTGTATAACAGCTTGTTTTCCACCTATATTTGTAACTGTTGCAAGCGATGCACGTGTTTTTTCAGTAGTATTGTGATTGCACCGTATTATACCTTTTGAATTTTCAAAGCTTAGAAGTCTGATATTGCACTCACTTGAGCCTAAGTCCCCTATCAGAGAACCGGCACATGAAAATATCTCTTTTATCAGTTCTTCTCTGGTTACTGATTCCTCAGATATTAATTCAAATGCAAGATATCTTTTGCGGTTTCGCATGGTAGGCGGGAGATTTTTCACTGTTATTCCCCTTCACTGCTTATTATCTCTTCTTTTATGATTTCTACACCATTTCTTACAGTACCGCTGTTTTCTCTGTTTTTTAAGATTATATTTTCAGGTACTTTACTGAGTGATTTAATAGCTTCATCCTTACCCATCCCAAAAAGCTCTGCAAGTGCCACCATTTCTCTCGGTGCCCGCAGTTCATAACAGGTATGTGCATTGCTTGTTATTATGGTAGGTACATTGTATTTTCTTGCAAGTTCGAGGTTTTTACTGAAAAAGGAAAGTGTATGTACCCTTTTTCCTCCACGACCTTTTATGAGAGAATTAAGATTGAATTCAATAGACACATTATTGTAACTTGCTGATTTTGCAAGAACGTGGTTTATACCGCCATTTTTTGTTGTCTGAGGATGAGTTAATATATCTACATTAGGATTTTCTACTGCTGCACGGTTAATTTCTTCATTTCCACCATGTACAGCCAGTACATCTACATCCTTTCGGTACTTTCCCACAAGGCCGTGAAGTTTTGACGGATTTGATGCAACTATTTCTACACCTTTAACAGCTTCAACCCCACTGTGCATATCTTGTTCAATATGGGTTTTTTCTACATTGCTGTGATTGGTAATTACAATTCCACTGAAACCAAAGTGTTTTGCAATAGCCATTACTTCATTTACTGTATTCTTGCCATCTGGGACAGTATGGACATTGAAATCATAAAATCTGGGTTTACCCAAACAAATCCTCCACGTTTTTCCTGGCCTGTCCCCAATTTTTCGGATAGGTCGCAACTTTCATTTTTACTATAATCGCATCAGAAGATGAAGACAATACAACCCTACCAAGGTATGCTTCCTGTTTATTAAATCTGAGATGGAACATCTGTTCCTCATCCAATCGCTCAGGTATTTCTTTGCAAAGTGTTGCAAGTTCAGATGAGGATAAATTCTCCTTTATAAACATAACCAATTTGTTACATTCATATTTGCGGGACAGTTTTGAATTGTAAAGAGTTATAGGGTTCCCGTAATGACCCTCTACATCCAATGATTCGACAAACTGGTATGTATCGGTATTATTACCTAATGAGTTTAACAAAAATAAATCCAGAGATTTTTTTACTCTGGATTTTTCTTCTGTTGCGTGTGCAGTTGCACGCAATGTTATATAATTAATCAACTGAGTCTACCTGATATTATTTATCTGGTTTTTTCTGTACCTTTACCGCGTTTTCTTAAACCTCTTCCTTTTCTTGAAACACTGGTCTTTCCACGGTGGGATCGTCCTTTTTGTTTATTGGAACATATCCAGTTTAGGTCTTTGTCACTTTGTATTACCGGATGTATTGGGTCCACAAGTATTACTTCATACCATTTGGATTTACCATCTTCTCCCACCCAGTAGGAATTCAAAACTTCCATGTTGGGATATTTGCGGGATGCCCGTTCTTCTGCTATCCTCTGGATACTTTTGCCTGCAGTAATCTTATTTCTACCCATTCTTTTGGTACGTCTGCCAGCATTATACCTGGATTTTCTCATCCCTCCACGTCGTATCTTTGCACGTACAACAATTATTCCCTGTTTTGCCTTGTATCCAAGTGTTCGTGCACGATCAAGACGTGTGGGTCGGTTTATTTTTGTCAGGGAACCCTGTCTTCTCCATTCCTGTAACCGTTGCCATCTGAGATTATCAACGTAGGTTTCTTCCGGTCTTTTCCATGCTTCTCTTATATAATTATAAAACGGCTTCGACAATTTTCTCACCTGGGTTTCATTTTAGTTTCATGGTTCAACTCATATTATGAGTCACATTCCAACGGGACAATATCCCGTAAATGAAACAGGAGAACTACAAACTTAATATGATTTAAAGTTTTTTATGCTAATGTATATTATTTAAAAACAAAGTTATTTAATATATAAATTAAGCATTGCTATTATAAAACTTAT
>NZ_JBKGYF010000133.1:0-2871 GCF_046546175.1 Methanohalobium sp.
TTACTTCACTTTCAATCCATATCTTGCCATTATGCATATCAACAAATTTTTTCACAAGAGCAAGTCCCAGCCCTGTACCTTCATATCTGCGGTTTGCAGAGGACTCCAATTGGGTAAAAGGTTTGAATAATTCGTCCTGTTTATCTTCTGGAATCCCGATACCTTCATCTTCAACTGCAAACTGTACATAACCATCCATATCCTTTGCATCAAGGAATACATTGCCGCCTTTAGGAGTGAATTTAATAGCATTACTGGTGAGATTATAGATGATTTCTTTCAATTTGTTCTTATCAGCATAAACATCGCCAATTTGCTCATCCCTGTTGACTTTTAGACCCAGGTTCTTATTCAAAGCCTGGGGATGCATGACATTTCCAACTTCATCGATTAATTTTTTCACAGATACACGTTCAGGTTCATATTCCATCTTACCGGCTTCGATTTTTGAAATATCAAGGATTTTATCAATCAAGTCTAAAAGATGGTGACCGCTGGTTTTAACATTGTTTACACAATGTTTCTGGTAATCATTCAACTCGCCTCTTATTTCTTTAAGCAATAAGTCTGAAAAACCGATGACAGAGTTCAATGGAGTCCTTAATTCATGACTTACATTAGCCAGAAATTCGTTTTTTGTCTGGTTTGCAGATTGAGCCAACATTTTGGCTTCCATCAAAGCTTTCTCTGCTTCCTTTTTATCGGTAACATCGATTACAATACCCCTTAGATACACTAAATCTCCATTTTCATCATAATAAAAAGTGGTCCTCTCATCTACCCATCTTATATTTCCTGATTTTGTTAGTATCCTGTATTCTTTATTAAATCCAGACATACCGTTTGAAATTGACTCATTTACCTTTTCCTGGACATTTTTAAGGTCTTCAGGGTGGATAATATCAGCATAATCCAATTTTCCAGAAACAAATTCTTCCGGGTCATAACCGAATTGATCAATGTTACTTGAGACATATTCCACCGACCATAAGTGGTCCGGAATCCACAAAAACGCAACAACAGGACTTGATTCGATAATATGCTCCAGTTCCCTTTTTAACTGGTTGGATTCTTCCAGTTTTTTATTGTATTCTTTTGAATCTTCACTTGCTTTTTTGTATTTGCTGGTGGTTTCGTACAATGCCTTCCGCGTGTTTTCAATGCCATTTGTCAGGGTTTTGAAATCACCTCTGCCATGAACCTGTACCCTTCTTGTAAAATCTTCGTTCTGTATTGATGTTAAAACAGCATTTGAATCATTGATTATATTTTCAAGCGATTCAGCAAAACTGTTCAGGGAATCACTGAACTGCTTGAAATCTCCCTTTACATCCAGACTGTAGCGGGCTTCAAGGTTGCCGTCTGAGAGCTGTTTCGTCACACGCATGGTTTCATGTACAGGTGAAGCGACCGTGTGCATTATCCTGTTAAGTCCCTCAGGAATGGGTCTAAAGTCTGTCTGGATGTCTGTTTCGGCTCTCGTATCGAGTTTGCCGTTGATAACATCATTTGTTATACCTTTAAAATCTTCAACGATTTTGTTTATGGGTGAAGACACAGACCTCGCGATTAAATAGGCGATACCGCTCATAAATATTAGCGATATGAAAGAAACGATTACCAACCTGTCTCTTAGAGCAAACACTCCTGCAAGCATTTCATTTTTCGGGACAGTGATTACAACCGCAAAATTACCTGTTTTTATAGGTTCATAGAACATCACAACATCGTTGCCTGTAGAAGGGTCTACTGTTTCTATATACCCTGAAGTGCCGTTTTGGATGTCGTTTTTCATTTTCGAAAAATGAGGAGCATCGACCATGTCGATGTTCTTTTTACCGGTCCAATCCTTTTTTCCTGGATGCGTCATTATCGTACCGGATTTACTGACCATGAATGCATATCCGGAATCAAAAGCTTCCACTCCACCAAGCATTTTGTCTATGTAATCAATAGTAGCATCTGTACCGGCAATACCTACAAATTCGCCATCTTTTATTATCGGAGATACAAAACTTACAATCATTTTTTCCTGATACTTATACGGCTCAGTAACGACATCTGATCTGGTCTGTTTTGGAAGCTGGTAGTAGTTTAATGAATCATAATCCTCCAGGGGGTCAAGTGTTGTATTTCCGTGTAATTTGTTCCAGTATGGTATAAACCTTCCAGTGGAGTCATGACCTGTTTTATTTACATAATATGAATCATTGTTATCAAAAGCATCGGGTTCAAAAGCCACATATGTGCCTACCAGTTTCGGATTATCGATTAGTATGTCTTTAAGCATCTGGTTCACCTCAGCCCTGTTACTGGACTGATAATTTTCCATGGTGTCAGAAAAACTCCTGGCGATTGTCATGTAACTGCGCATGTCGGCATCGATTTCATTGGCATATGACTGTGCCATCCGGGTCGATTGTTTATAAGCAAGGTCTTCCTGTTGTTCGGTCACAGTCGAGATGATGACAGCTGTAGATGAAGCCAGAACTATGAAAACGCCAAGAAAAATCAACAGCATCAATTTGGGTTTTAGCGGTATGTCTTTTGGTCTTATGTGGTAACCCTCCCCTGGAGACATAGGTAAATAATATATAAAGTTTAGATAGTTTATGGTATAGCTTTAAAATCTAAATATATTTATTCTTATTGATATGGTTTCAGGGTACTTAAAGCAGTACTTTCAGTTGATGGAACATGTTAGCCCATTAAAACTAAAATAACAACAAATGTTGTTTTTCCTATAGAGGATTTTGATAAATATTCAAATGATAATGACAGCCAACAATATTTTTTATATGTGCTATCTAATGTTGATTATATTCAGTGGATATTTCCGAATGATGCCGGTTTTAACAGGATTTCTACAGA
>NZ_JBKGYF010000134.1:0-2851 GCF_046546175.1 Methanohalobium sp.
TCATCTTTTCAGCTTCTTTAAACAGTTCAACTGCATCATTGTACTGGCCTTTACCCGACAATACATCTGCTTTGAGCATCATTTGCCGGCGGTCTTTAGGATTCAGAGACAGTATATCTTCTGCTACTTTATCAGCTTCATCCATGCGTTCAAGTAATTCAAGATTTGTCATTTTTCTGTACAATGTTTCAATGTTATCTGGTTCTGACTTAAGTTCCTCATCGGCGGTTTCAATACCTTCTTCTAACAATTGAAACATATTGAAAAACCATTCATCTGAACGCTGTTCATACTTTGAGTTATATAAATGGGCTTGTACCCTTATCGAACTTATATGAGTTACCTGTCGGTCTTCTTTAACTATCCTTGATATCAAATTGGATTTGTCGTTTTCTATCCTTGGATCAGTCTGTTTTCTGTTTTTAAACATTTCGTATTTTTTTATATTAATGCCACCTTATCGTTTTTCAATCCAGATTATTTAGATAGATAAAATGTAGAACAGGTGATAGAACCTGTTCCACATATCTACTATGAAGGAGTTGAGATGTATATTCAAAATACTCCTTCGCTTCAATGTTAATCATAATTTTGCTAAATGACTAGTTGCCATTGAATTTTCGGAATCATTTCCTAGAGCATATTTGAAAGATTCTACTGCTCCTTTTCTGTCACCCATCTTTTCCATTATCAATCCTCTGAGATTCCAGCTGTTACAGAGGTCATCCCTGAAGTTGAGTGCAGCATCTATATCTTCCAGAGCCTGCTCTAAGTTTCCTATAGCAGCTTTGACGTATGCACTGACATAGTACACTTCATGGTTCGGGCGCCAATTCAGTACAGCATTGCAAATTTCGATAGCTTGCTCAGGTTCACCATAGCGTATATGATGGACTACTTTTGCCAGGGGAGCACCATGTGTATCACGTTTTTCAGCTTCTTCGAACAGTTCAACTGCATCTTCATACCGGCCTTTACTCGACAATACTTCTGCTTTGAACATCAAGAACCGGCGGGTTATAGTGCCCAGTTCAATTATAAGTTCAGCGATTTCATCGGCTTCATCAGGACGTCCAAGTAATTCGAGAGTTACCATCTTCTTGTACAATGATTCAATGTTATATGGTTCATACTCAAGTTCTTCCTCATTAACGAAAGCAAGACCATTTTCTAACCATTTAAATTCACCATGAGTATTTGCCTCAATGGACAGTATCTCTACAGGGTGATATAAATGGGCCTTTGCTCTGATTGTACTTATATCCGTTACTTGTGTATCTTCGGTTTCAATTCCTATTAACAAACTGGGTTTGTTTTTGTTTTCTAAGTTAGAATCATCCTGTTTTTTGTTTTTAAACATTTCGTCTTTTTTTATATTAATTCCTCCATATTCGTTTTTGTAGTATAGTTTTATTATAGTTTTATACCAGTCTACAATTTTTTTTATTGGAAATATAAAACCCCGCAGATATACTGCGGGATATCTACCTGTTAATTGTCTGTAAACAGATCGATCGTTTTGGCTAACGAAGCTGAATCGCAGCCACTATTTTCCAGAAACTTAATGTATGATTCGAGCGATTTGTAGGAGTCGCATAGACAGAATGCTATCGCCAACCACAGGTTCATGGGGACTGCAGCATTCTCTCTGGCCTGGATTGCTTCGTAGGCATATCTTTGTGACTCTTCAAAATCACCTTTCTTGGCAAGTATTGATGATTTGTTCCAGTATATTACCCCGTACCTTTCGATTTCAAGGGCTTGATTGATCATCTCAACAGCTTTTCCATGTTCACCGTGACGTGAAAAGTGGTTTGCTTTGGATATCTTGAACTCTGTGACGACATCAATGTTTTTAGCTAACCTTTCAGCTTTTAGATATGCTCTATTTGCTTTATCGTAGTATCCGAGGAGCGATAACACGTCTGCTTTGTATACCCAGTGATTGCTTTGGTCTGCAGGTTCAGAGTTCATTATTACATCTGCAAACTCTCCAGCTTCATCATACTGGTCCAGGTATCTCAGCAGACACATCTGAACATACAGAGTTTCGATATCATCAGGGTTTATACGAAGAATCTTGTTGTTAACTTCTATCGAATCTTCGAACCACCCGAGGTCCATCAAGATATCGGTTTTTCTACCCAGAGCTTCCAGGTGGCCAGGTCTTAACGAGAGGAACTCATTTATCTCGTCAAGTGCGGCTATCCTTTGACCTTTAATCTGGAGCCAGGCAGCTTTGCCCAACTTGTATCCCAAGGTGTTTATATCCCTGTAGTTCGTTTCTATTTCCTGATTTGTGCCGGGTCTGTTGCAGACGTTTAGTTTTTTAGGTTCGTTTTTCATTTTTTCAACAGTACCTCCGTTTTTGGTTTTTATATTTTATATGCCATGATTTTGCTATAGATACTGTCAGTAAAAGGTGGAACTGTAGGTACAGACCACCCTACATTATTGGTTCCATGTCCATCCACAGTTCTCGAAAGCTTTCAGAATCTGATTGCTGTGAGAATCAAGGAATGATATCTCCATCGTGATAGATCCTGGTGTCATTTCTTTTGCATGGACCCTTGACTGGATGTTATCTTTCACACCTGTACTGCATTCTTTGATTTCGGACCTAATATCTTGATGTTCTTCATCAGTCTCGATTCCTGAAGCAGTCACAGTAAGTTTGAACCAGGTTTTTTCGTTCCTTTCAAATGTCTGGAAGTTTTCAATTTTCCTTTCGATGTTATCAGTATCGTTTTGGTCTATGTTTTTACCTCCGTTAGTTATTTTATATGTGGTGGTTTTCTCCTAACCAACTCAAACTTACATATTCGAAACGCTTCTTAGCTTCGGTTGTTAT
>NZ_JBKGYF010000135.1:0-2825 GCF_046546175.1 Methanohalobium sp.
GTCCTCTGATTTCTTTTAATGCTTTTCTGACAATGTCAGAAACATCCAGTTTTGAAGCTACCTTGATATAGTAAATCTTTTCATTATATTTACAGTCGTCCAATTCTGAGTGTCCAAAATGGAAAAGTATGTCTACATTATCCAGAATATCAGTGTCAAGGTCACATGCACCATAACAGGGGTCTGCAGATATTAGTACTTCTACTCCTGTTGACCGTTCCAACTCTGTTGCAATAGCGATTGACTGTCTTTTCAGTCCTTCTGGCAGTTGAAGGCCCACTACGCTGGCTTCCGTTTTGATTATAATATTAATCAGGTATTCTGTTTGAAGTTCAAACCTTTCGTTATCAACCACCATTTACCCCCTTAATAGAAACACCATTTTCATCTACATCAATCTTTATAAGAGTTTTAACTCCAATACCCGTTTCTTTTAATTCTGATACCCCATCCCCGCGTTCGATGATAACAACAACATCGCATATATTAACTCCTGTATTAAGCAGTGCTTTTATTATAGATTTAAGGGTACCACCTGTGCTGATTACATCATCTACAACGATTACACGGTCACCCTTTTCACATCCGTTGATATAAAGTTCACCTTTTGAATAACCAGTACTCTGTGATACTGCTATTTCACCATCCAGTCCATATTTTCTTTTTCTGATAATTGATAGTGGGATACCGGTTTTCAGGGATAACGATGTTCCAATAGGAATACCCATAGCTTCGACAGACACTATTTTGTCCACATTCATGTCAGTTTTTTTAACTATATGACCGGTGATTTCCTGTAGCAGTTTGGGTTCAATTGATGGAATTCCATCTGTTATGGGATTGATGAAGTAATAATAACTGTTCTTTTTAATCACAGGCGATTTTTTTAAGGATTTTTGAAGTAATTCCAGCATGCTGTTTAGCTCCAACAGAACTTGATTAAAATATCAACAGTATTCTTGCAGATTTGAACATAAAAATTATACAGTTTCAAATATCAAAAAATCTCTGTGGTATATAATGTTAACCCTAAAAGTGTTTATAACCACAAACGTTTTCTTATAAGTATTGAACCTGCATTGAACAAAATACTGGATAGCTTGTGAAACCGTTGGTTTCCTTTGACCCCTACACCCCTTTCTCATGAATATGTAAGTATAATAACTGTTCATGTTTTTTGTACAACCTGAACATAATATTTAAAAAATTTATTAATTAAATTTTAGTCCTGACGGTTCTTAACAGTTAATATAATATATGGACAATTATAATCTACAGTCCGTGAAAATTAGAATTATGGAGGTTAAAAATGAGTACAATCGATAATTTGAAAGATGCATTCTCAGGCGAGTCAATGGCAAACAGAAAATATCTGGCATTTGCAGAAAAAGCTGACAAAGATGGTTATAAACAGATAGCTAAATTGTTCAGGGCTGCTGCAGCCGCAGAAACTGTCCACGCTCACAACCATCTGGATATTCTGGGTGAAGTCAAAAGTACTGATGAAAACTTACAGGAAGCCATAAAAGGGGAAACCTTTGAATTTGAACAAATGTATCCAGGGTATATAAAAGAAGCAAATGAGGAAGAACATACAAAGGCAGCATGGAGTTTCGATGTTGCAAATAAGGTCGAAAAGATTCATGCTGATTTATACCAGAAAGCACTGGATAATATGGGCAGCAATGAAGATGTAGATTACTATGTCTGTCAGGTATGTGGAAATACTGTAGAGAATGAAGCACCTGATGTCTGTCCAATATGTGGTGCTCCAAAATCAAAGTTTGAAAAAGTTGAATGAATGATTTCTATCCTCTTTTTTCTTCCTTTTCCTGTTTTTATTTTTAGTATCAAACCACACCTACAATACTGAAGAAACTGTGTCCAAACAATATCACTGTTATATTACTGGCAACAAGCAAAACACCCATTATATTAATAGAATGTTTGCCAAGTTTCCATCCCTTTTTTGATTTTTTATCCATTATATAACAAAAATACAAGAAGATAAGTACCAGCAACTTCAGGAGTGTCAGCCCTGTAAAACCGTATTCAGAAATTACTGCTGATGGTAAACTATTGCCTTCATAACCATAACCATATGTTATTGCAAACCATGTGGTCAGAATATCTCCGATTATATAGAATGCTATTATGTACCTTACCTCTACCAGGAACTTAAAAATCTGATGACTTAATAAACCGGTTAGATTGTTATAGGTACCCCTAAGGTTATAGTATTCTGTCCTAATATATACCCCCTCCTGTCTGAATCCCCAAATATCAAATCGAAAGATTAAGTACAAGTTATAACCTTATAAGAAATATGGTTTTTGAAATAAAGTTTCAGAATACAGTTACGTTATTGATCGCGATAACCCTATAATTTTTATATGTTGTATGAGAAGTTTCTTCTATGGATTATGTGGGGCTATTTGTTTTTTCCTTTGTATCAATATTTGTTATCGTAGATCCTCTTGCTGCAGTTGTAACCTTTGTTTCGTTAACAAACAAAATGGGTAATAATGAAAAAAACACCGTAGCAAAACGTTCGGTATTGCTTGCTTTTTGTGTTGCACTTGTTTTTGCTCTAACAGGCAATTTTGTGCTGGATATTTTCGGGATAGGAGTAGATTCATTACGAATTGCAGGCGGGATTTTGTTATTCACGGTTGCCCTGGATATGATGCATGCAAAAATATCAAGAGAAAGCATAACAAAAAATGAAATCACAGAATCCATAGACAGAGAAGATATCTGGATATTTCCGATTGCTCTTCCTCTTCTTACAGGGCCAGGAGCTATCACAACAGTAATTGTTCTTA
>NZ_JBKGYF010000136.1:0-2783 GCF_046546175.1 Methanohalobium sp.
TTAAAACATTTCAGAATTAGAGAGTTTTATCAGAATAGGATTTCTACAGAGCCAGTTTTCTTTACCTTTATAAATTTAGAAACTACTGTTGTATTTTGTGTCTATTTCAAATCCCAAAACCATACCAATTAATTTGAACTGGGTTTCCCAATTTTTTAAAAAATCCTGTCAGAATCTTAAACTACATATTTTAAATTGATCAATATCCACAGAAGGTTTCCATAACTTTATATATTACGAAGAAGTGGTGCAGAGGTAGAGGATGTCCACAAGTTCACTCGTGCTCCTTAAATCAGAACACTATAAATTGAAAATTTAGAGTTAAACTTAAACTTGGTATATTAAGATTTACCAATATCTTTAAACTGTAGTTTAAAGAGTGATTAATCATACCCCGCTGATGTCTGTTCAACTATAGATTTAACAGGATGACCGCTAACATTAAGTAAAAATTATAAAGTTTCAAATCGTACAACCAGTATCAAGTGAATTGTTAGAGCCGATGCTTCGCAAAGAAGGTCAGAACTGCAGGAATCTGGGGTTTCGGGATTCATCCTACTCCTGAACAACAAGAAAAACTGGATGGGACTCTGGAATACTGCAGGTTGATCTGGAACCATCTTCTATCCATCAAAGTAGATATATACGAAAGATTCGGTCTGTCGGTATCTAATTCATCATTGGAAAGATATCTGAAGTATCTGGACTATCACATCCAAAGAAGCATACCGTGGAGCTCGCGGGAATGAACGGGTGTAGAGATGGTACCTCTACGTACGGCCTCTACCGTTTCGCAAGTGCCGCCTATGAATCAGCAAACGCTCAACCTCATCAAAGTTTGAGGCTCCCAAGGTTTAATAGAACCCACGAATTACTAGTGGGATAGCAGTAAGAACTGATAAAGTATACAATTGAAGATAATTTAGATTAATAGAGGCTGGATAAAGTGGATGTAATTGAAGTTGAGAACTTAACAAAGAAATATAATAAATTTGTAGCTGTTGATGATATTTCTTTTAGTGTAAAAGGAGGAGAAATTTTTGCATTTCTGGGACCTAATGGAGCCGGTAAAACAACCTCTCTTAAAATCCTGACAACAATACTCCAGCCGACATCAGGACATATAAGAGTAAACGGATATGATGTCCTGCATAAAAAAAACGATGTAAGAAAATCTATTGGTGTGATCTTCCAGGATAACAGTCTTGATGACAAGTTAACTGCCTATGAAAATATGGAATACCACGCCGTTTTATACAAGGTACCGAAAAAAGAAATAAAAGGACGTGTTGACGAACTTCTTGATAATGTTGAACTCCCAGACAGAAAAAACGACCTTATCAAGACTTTTTCTGGAGGTATGAAACGCAGAATCGAAATTGCAAGGGGACTTATTCATACACCAAAAGTACTGTTTCTTGATGAACCTACACTTGGTCTGGATGTACACACCCGGGCATTTTTGTGGGAGTATATAAGGGATTTAAAGGAAAAAAACAATCTTACCGTATTTTTAACAACACATAACCTGGACGAAGCCGAAAAAATAGCAGACCGTATTGCTATAATCGACAAAGGCAAAATTCAGACAATCGGAACTTTTGAACAGATTAAAGAGTTGACTGGGACCAATACCCTTGAACAGGCGTTTTTGAAATTGACTGGACATGCAATTCGAAATTAACTACTTTATAGGTTTTAGAGGTATTTAAAATGCTTGACCCAATACGCATCATGTGGATAAGACAAATAAAAGAGTACTGGAGGTCAAAACCAAGGGTTATAGCTTCAATTGCTCAACCAACTATATTTCTTATGGCACTCGGATTTGGACTTGGACCTGTATTCCAACAAGCAGGTGGAGAAGATTATGTGCAGTCTCTTACACCGGGAATACTGGGGATGGCACTTTTGTTTGGTTCGGTGTTTAACGGAGTATCCCTTTTATGGGACAAACAATTTGGTTTTTTAAAAGAAAGTCTTGTTGCACCTGTGCCTCGTATATCACTGTTAATCGGGCGATCTATAGGTGGAGCTACTACTGCAGTGTTTCAAGGTATAGTGTTAATACCTGTAAGTTATTTAATAGGGTTTAGATTAGACAGCCTGTTATTTATCCCTTTGATAATACTGTTCATGTTTTTGATTTCATTTTTGTTTTCACTCCTTGGTATATCAATGGGTGCAAAACTGGATGACCCTGAAGCATTTCCATTGATTATTAACCTAGTAATTGTACCTATATTCTTCCTATCTGGTGCTCTATTCCCGATAAACAATCTTCCAGATGCAGTTACTACAATAGCAAAACTCAATCCACTAACATACGGTGTTGATGGATTGAGAGGTACGATGATAGATGGCTCTGATTTTGGAATCGTTACTGATATAGGTATTCTACTGGGTATCACACTCGTACTTCTGATTATAAGTAGCCATCTTTTTGAAAAACTGGAAACCTGAACCGCACTCCTAAACTTACATAAAATGATGTAAACTTAGGTGAGAAAGTATCATCTTTCTCGTTTAATTCGTTTGCATATTTATTTTCGAGTTATTGTATCTCCAATATGCAATATACAAAGGTTCTTTGAGATTACCTTTGTAGTCCGTGCCAGACAAATGCATTTCTTTTTTAGCAATATTTACAGCGCTGTTTATATCTCTTGAAAGGGTTTGACCGCATTTTTTACAGGTAAAAGTTCTTACATCTGGATCCTTCTTTTCCACGTCTCCACAGATACAGCATTTTTTTGTTGTATTTTTCTCATCAACTTTTTTGA
>NZ_JBKGYF010000137.1:0-2758 GCF_046546175.1 Methanohalobium sp.
TGGAACAGTCATTTGTCGGAAATACTTCATTTAACAGTGCCATCTTGCCGCCTATACTGGGCTCTTTTTCAACCATATGAACATAATAACCCGCTTCTGCCAGATTGAGTGCTGATTCTATGCCTGATACACCTCCTCCGATAACAAGTACATCCCTGTTTATCGAAACTTTTTTTACTTCAAGAGGATCAAGGTTTTTCAATTTGGCAACACCCATTTTAATTAAATCAAAAGCTTTTTGAGTTGCCATTTCAGGGTGTTGTTTATGAACCCATGAACATTGTTCCCGGATATTTACAATTTCCAGCAAATATGGATTCAATCCAGCATTTTCAAGCACCTGCTGGAATGTTTTTTCATGCAATTTGGGTGAACATGCTGCTATAAGGACTCTCTCAATATCATGCTCTTTTATATCCTGTAAGATTGTTTCCTGTCCTGTATCAGAACACATGAACTGTATATCTTTAACAATCTCTATATCATCAAATTCTTGTTTTATTTTATCCCTGAGGATCTCCATGTTTACAACATGTGCAATATTTAACCCACAATGGCATATATATACTCCAATTTTCATGCCTATGTACTCCATTTGGTATATTCATTTAAATCAAAAGTCAAGTAAAAATGACAAAGAAAATTAAGATTAAATAATCATTTTTAGTATAATTTATAATTATCTTCTGTTTTATATACTACACCCCCAGAAAAACAGTTTTTAGTTATAATATTTTAAAACACGCTTAAAAATAGATATTGAGTAAACAGTGGTTGCAATTAAATATTTCACCTAGTGCTTTTTTTTACTTAGGAAATTGTTTTCAATCTTAATTTTATATAACCTTTATGTATTAGATAATAGAAAAAAAGTTTTTATATAATACATAAAATAGATAACTAATTAAGTTAGGGTTGTGTGAAGATATTTGCAACATAAATAATATTTATATAAGGGTTGTGTGGAGTGTTACTACTGTAGTTATTACACAACTACTAACTTAATTTAAAAATTCTGAAAATACCCAGGTTAACATTGTGTTAACTCAAAGGGGGAGTATCAATGGCAGAGAGAGAAGCATTACTAAAAGAAATAGCGGATGCTATATTGTCCTGCAAGAAGGATAATGTAATAGATGCAGTAAACAAAGCAAGGGGCGACCTGGAAGCTTCAGACATTATTGAGAATGGGCTCGCAGCCGGTATGAACGAAGTCGGTATGAGGTTTGAGAGAGGTAAACTCTTTTTACCGCATGTTATGATGGCTGCTGAAGCGATGACAGAAGCAGTCAAGGTACTCGAAGAAGACTTGCCTACAGAACAAAAAGGTAAACCACTGGGTGTCGTGGTCAATGGTACAGTTGAAGGAGATGTACACGATATCGGTAAATCCATCGTATCCACCATGCTCCAGGCAGCCGGATTTGAGGTTTATGACATCGGAAGAGATGTACCTGCACAGGAATTCATTGACAAAATAAAAGAAGTCAATGCCAATGTGGTTGGAATTTCTGCACTCATGACTACAACACTACTTGGTCAGAAGGATATCATCGAACTGCTCAAAGAAGCTGGTTTAAGAGACAACATCGTTGTAATGGTCGGTGGAGCACCCGCAACCCAGGCATGGGCTGACAAGATCGGTGCAGACATATATGCAGAAAACGCAAGCATCGCTGTGAACAAGACCAAAGAGAAACTTGGTGCATCCAAATAAATTAAAGGGGGATCTAAAAAATGGCAAATGGATATAGAATACGAATGGGAGATTCCACAACTGAATACCATTCCAAAGACAGGATAATGGAAGATATTGAAGCTGGTACAAATGATGCTGCTGAACTCGGTGGCGTGCCGGCACTTAGTGATGATGAAAAAGAAAAACTCGCAGACATCTTGATGTCACCACAGAAAATGGCAAGCGTCGACCGCGGAAATGAAGTACCTGTGACCCACGACATCGGTACACTCAGAATTGATGGAGACCAGGGTAACAGTGGTACAGGAATCCCTGCCAGCAGGCTGACAGGTGTTATGACACACGAGCGTGCCTTCGGTACAGATACCATGGAACTGGGTCATATCGATTACAGTTTCAAACCTGTAAAACCAGTGGTTTCACAGGAATGCCAGACCATGGAAGTCTGCCAGCAGAATATGACTGTTCCACTGCTGTATGGTGCCATGCCGAATATGGGACTCTACTACCAGCCGGATGGACCTTTCAAGAACCCATCCGACCTGATGAGAGAATTCAAACTCCAGGAAGCAAAGGAAGAAATCGAAGGCGCAGCTGAGGAACTGACCAATGACATGATATGGACAGTGGATAAACTCTATAAATCCGCATCCGATGGTGTTAACTTCGATACAATCGCAGCAGCCGGTGATGGGGATTTCTATGCAACCTTAAACGCAATGGAAGCCCTTAGAAAGAGGTTCCCAAACATCTACATAGAAGCAGGAATGGCCTCAGAATCCATACTTGGTATGCATGGTGAATTCGAGTACGATGGTACAACCCTTGCAGGACTCTGGCCTCATGAACAGGCACCACTTGTTGCTAAGGCAGGAGCGAACCTGTTTGGTCCTGTATGTAACACCAGTACCGGTCACAGTACCTCATGGAACTTGGCAAGATCAGTAACGTTTGCCAAAGCAGCAGTTGATAAATCTCCAATCCCCTGTCACGTGAACATGGGAATGGGTGTCGGTGGAATACCGATGTTCGAGACCCCACCTGTTGATGCAGTTACCA
>NZ_JBKGYF010000138.1:0-2732 GCF_046546175.1 Methanohalobium sp.
GATATCTAAGATCCAGATTGATTAAAAGCAATATACCGGTGAATCCCAGAAGTCAGAAAAGGAGGAGACGAGGAAGACCTACAAGATTTGAACCCTGGTCTTATCAAAAGAGAACTACTATAGAACGGTTATTTGCATGGTTGAAATGGGGTTCAGAAAACTGGACAGCAGATATGAAAGATTGGATTCAGTATTTAAAGGGTTATTAAATATCGCATGTTTTATGTTATGCTGGTACAAGGTTAAACCATGTTTTGAAATGAGTTCATTCTTAAATTCACGGCAAAACTAATATTATTAAAATTGCATTTAGACCCATAAATTGTTGAATAATTAAATGAGGTATAAAAAGATGTTTACAATCAAAAACCATCTGGAAATAGAAAACAATCGTCTTACCATAGGTGGTGTTGACGCTCCAAATCTGGTTGAAGAATACGGATCACCCCTATATGTTACAAATGAACAGCGAATAAGGGACAATTTCAAAAGATATAAAAATGCATTTCCTGATGCAGACCTATATTATGCAGCCAAAGCCAATGGAAACCTAACTGTTCTTAAAATACTGGCTGAAGAAGGAGCAGGTGCAGATGTTTTTTCTGATGGGGAACTTTATACAGCCCTGCTTGCCGGTATACCCAGAGAAAAAATACTTTTCAACGGGAATTCAAAATCAGAAAGAGAATTATTGATGGCTGTCCAGACCGGTGTCCGTGTATCTGTTGATTCATTTGATGAACTACATACACTCTCATCAATTGCAAAGAAGAAAGGCAAGGTTGTAGATATCGCATTTAGAGTAAACCCTGATGTTTCACCAAAAACCCACCCCAAAATATCCACAGGTCTTAAAACATCCAAATTCGGAATCCCTCATGAGGAAGTCGTAAGTGCATACAAACAGGCGCTCGATAAACCGGGTGTCAATCCAGTCGGGATACACTGCCATATCGGTTCCCAAATACTTGAAATCGATCCATTTGCTGAAACTGTAAACAAAATGATGGACCTTGTAGAACAAATTTCCAGACTGGGTGTTGAATTCGAATTTGTGGATATAGGTTCAGGTCTGGGAATACCCTATGAGAAAAATATCGAAGTTCCTACACCAAAAGACCTTGCAGATTGTATTGTACCTATTTTTAATGAACGATGTCAGGCAGAAGGCGTAAACCCAAAACTTGTACTTGAACCCGGTCGTTATCTGGTCGGGGATTCTACTATACTGCTTACCAGTGTAAACACCATGAAAAATGCTGCAAAAAAATTTGTTGGAGTTGATGCAGGTTTTAATACCATGATACGACCTGTGATGTACGATGCCTACCATCATGCAGTTGTAGCCAACAAGGCAGAAAAAAACGCTGACGAGACATATACTATTGTAGGACCTATATGCGAAACAGGAGACATAATGGCAAATGACCGTGAATTACCGGAGATAGAAAAAGGAGACGTTATTGCTTTTCTGGATGTTGGCGGCTATGGATATTCAATGAGTTCCCAGTACAACGGAAGACCAAGATGTGCAGAACTGCTTGTTAATAAGGGTGAAATTGATATAATAAGGAAAGCAGAAACCTACTCTGATTTGCTTGCCAACCAGGAAGTCCCATCAAGGTTCCTGTAAATCCGGCGGAGATAATTCCAAAAAGTTATTAAAGGCATATGTATATTCCTGAGAAGATAGATTTTGCAAAATATAATCATAATAACTACCAATGATCGAGTTGATTAATTTGACAATACAGGAAGGAGATTTTATAAAACTATCATATACCGGAAAACTTGAAGACGGTACAGTATTCGATACCACTGATGAAAACATTGCGAAAGAGAACGGCATATACAACGAGAAAGGTATATACGGAGGAGATGTTGTTGTAGCTGGTGCAGGTCACACAATAAAAGGACTGGACGAAGAACTGGTCGGAAAAGAGGAAGGTCATTCAGGAACTGTGGACATTCCACCCGAAAAGGCATTTGGAGAACATGACCCCAAACTTGTGGAATCCCATTCAATAACAAAATTTCAGGATCGAAAAGCTTACCCAGGTATGGAAGCACAGATTGATAATCGAAAGGGTGTTGTCACGAAAGTTATCGGTCGCAGAGTCCGTGTTGATTTCAACCATCCGCTTGCAGGAAAAACCGTCACCTATGATTACACCATAGACAAAAAGATTGAAGATGCTGATGAAAAATTACAGGGACTTCTTGCACTCTATACGGGTATAACAGATATGGATGCCAAAATCCAGGATAACACCGCTGTAATCAACATTCCAAATGAACTTACCTTCAACCAGAGATGGCTGATGGTAAAAGGCAGGATTGCAAACGACCTGATGGAACATCTTGGAGTAGAAGAAGTTCAATACGTGGAAAAATATCCACCAAAAACTATTAAACCAGAAGAATCCGAACTAGAGGAAGAAACTACTGCAGAAACTGAACCCAGCGGAGATTAAATTTCTCTGCTGATTTATTTTCTCTGTTAACCTGTCAAAACAGATTGAATCAAAACCCTTTTATTATATAAACTGTCATTAACATCCGCAAATTGAGCCGAGGTGGCAGAGTGGACTAAAGCGCCGGTCTTGAGAATCGGTGGTGCTAAAGCACCGCGGGAGTTCGAATCTCCCCCTCGGCGCCAACTTTTTTCTTATCCTTTTCTGAATCAACATAATAATTATTAATACCTTATCAAAAAAAATCGGCAATTATAT
>NZ_JBKGYF010000139.1:0-2670 GCF_046546175.1 Methanohalobium sp.
AGATTACAAAAAGGAAGAAATGTAAACAAAATCATCTGCTGTACAGAGCTATAAGCTGATTGTTTGTTATTATATGGTCAGCCATTGCATTTTCCAACTTTTGTTAATTTGCTTCATCTTCAAGGTTTAATTCTGTGTCAAGTGTATATACTTTGTAGAATATCTGTGGGTAATATCTGATAGAGGCCATGGTCCATCATAAGATATATCTCCAAAACCGTTTTCGTCCTCAACGCCTGGTGAGCTATTTTTATTAAGTAACTGTCTAGATAATGGGGTTTGTGGATCAGCAAAATCCGCTCCTTGGCGGCTTATGACGATGAGTTTCCATCTTCATGATTTCTGCAGTCCAAAATTGAAAAAAATGTTAGTAATTCATCTTTGTAATGAATTTCCATAATATGTTTTTGTTTTTTCCTGTAGGTCAAGTGGTACTTTGCCTGTTCTTTGTTCTTTTTCGTATACGTTTAATATGGTATCCATTTCATGGAACTTTTGCACAAAGTTATTTACAGCTTTATCCAGCGATTCAGTAGATATATCCATTATCCAGTAACCATTGTTAAGATTAGTAGAGGCAGAACCACAATATTTGTGGATACTCAATACAGATTTACCCTGGAGTTCTTCTGGGTTATATTCATTCAGTTTATTATTCTCTGTTAATTTTTCGACCAATTTTTCTATTTCTACACTTTTGTAGGTGTATATCTTCGCATTCCACCCTATTCCAGTATAATCAGGGTTTTTAAAACCGGATTCATTTTCGGTTAAATCGTTTGTATATGGCGCATCAGTATTTGGGTCCACACATATTAGTTCTATGGAGTTTGAACCACTTTGTCTGAAAGTGCTATATATTTCTGTCAAAAACTCATCAGGGGCTTGTGGCGTAACTTCAGGAGTGCCATACAGAGATGCCAGTGGACCACCACCGACAGAAATTACCATATGTTTTTTCATTTTATCACCTTAATGATTTTCATTCTCCAGGTTAAAAAGGATTATTGTATCTATCAATAACCTACTTTTTGCAGGCAGAATTAGTCAGCTACTAACCGCTGAAGCGGGTAGCTTGTCCTTCCATCTCTTAACTAATAGAAGCTAAGCGGAGGACATTAGGAAGGCTGACAGCTCCCCTGTGTGCAATGTTCTTCGAAGTACTGTAGTCAGCGTTCTCTCTATGAGCGCATCTCTTACACTTGAAGTTAGCCTGATTCTTGCGGTTGTTCTTGTTGATATATCCGCACTCAGAACACTGCTGCGAGGTATACATCGGGTTGATAATTACTAGAGGTATTCCTTCCAGTTTTGATTTGTATAAGATGAACTCGGTCAGCTCAGAGAACGCCCATTTACCCAACCTTTCTCTCTGCGCTTTAGTAACCGTGGCTTCCGGACGAAACCCTTTAATATTTTCTGAAGCTATAGCTCAAGACGTGTCTTTAGCGCGTCTAACCGGCTGTTTGGCAACCCAATGGTTCAGATTCCGTTTGAACCAGCGTACTTTCCTGGATAATTTCTTGAGGTGCTTCCTGGCAGACCATGTGCCTTTAGATTGTAATCTCGACTTCAGACTGGTGTATCGTCCATAAGGCTGTACACACCATCCGAACTTCTGTACCCAGTAATGCATTCCCCTATAGCTTATCGGTTCAGCCAGATACGATAGTAGTTCTGAAGTTCTCCTCAAACTTAATCCTTGATGGTACAGAAGTATGGATAATGCTATGGCTTTTACATCTATTCTCTTCCTTTCCACGAAAGATTTAATATCTACTGGTATAAAATCTAATAATGTTTCCAAGTTCATCATTCATCCCCTTTAAATAGGGGGATGATTCCCTTTTATTTTTTAACTGAACAGTGCCAAATTTAACCATTAAATTTTTAAAGTATAGCAACATTAAACCTTAATACGATTCACATTGTGAATTTATAGGATTTTTGTTCCAAAAATTTGTGATAAAATGAAAATGAACACACCATGCCAGGTAATTGTCTGGGATGTGCTTCCCGCAATCCGTGCAGCACTTGCATCAGAACTGGTTAAAAATGGGGTTTCTCAGCGGAAAGTAGCAGAACTGTTTGATATGGCACCTTCTGCGGTTTCACAATATATTACCAAAAAACGCGGTTATCGTATAGAATTCGATGAAGATATAAAGACATCTATAGCAAATCTTGCTTCTGAAATTCAGCAGGAAAAAGTAGATGATGTGTCTGATAAAATATGTGAAATCTGTAAAAAACTTAGAAGCAATGATGGGAATTGTCCAACCAATTTTTAAAATAAATTTAGATAGTTGAACTAAGATATATTCTGTTCATTGGTCTTTTTCATCTGGTTTTATACTTTTTATAACAATGGAAGGTAGAAAACCCTTATGTCTTCAGCATTGCATCAAATCGTAGATTTAATGCGAGTTTCATTTCTTTGAAATGAAACAAAGGGATGAATACCGTCTAATCTATTAATTAGGTTTAAATATTATAAAGACCAATGTCTGTATGATTGTAATTGATAACCAAGATTACAATTTTACACCTTCGGTACGAGGGGTAGAGCCTGTGGACTTGTTCCCATAAGGGAAAAGTATGAAACAGGAAGCCAGTTGGTCTTTACAGGCTGTCCAACAATCCTTAATTAAGTTATAATATTTAATTGCT
>NZ_JBKGYF010000140.1:0-2653 GCF_046546175.1 Methanohalobium sp.
TCCCATTGGCATTCCCCACTTCCCGATAAAATTTGATAAAAGCCTTGTCTATTGAGTCCATGACATTAAAGTTTATTATTTTTAATATTTATTAAAAATAATTAAATAATTTAAAGTATTTAAGCATTACGAGTTAGAACAGGACATAAAAATAAGATAATATAAGATAAAATAAAATAGCCAAAGGCAGTTACAACAGGAAATTATATGACAAATTTCCTGTATAGATTCAATTACAATGCGTGTTTGCCGATTGTATCAACAGTTTCATTGATATCATCTTCCAGTTCCTTTGGAAGACCTTTGATACCCACATCAAGGAAACCACGAACAATCATACCCACTGCCTCATCTTCACTTAATCCACGGGACATGAGATATTCCACCTGATCTCTTGCAATTTTACCTACTGCTGCTTCATGGGTTAATTCAACATTCTGTATGTTTGCTTCCAGAATCGGTATAGCTCTCTGTGACCCTTCATCACTTAAGACCAGTCCTCTGCATTCGAGATGTCCTTTTGCATCATCTGCATTCCCAACCATTTCTCCTCTGGCTACTACACTTCCACCAGTGGTAATTGTCCTTGAAATCAGTTCTGCCTTTGTCTCCGGCGCATTGAACACTACTTTACTGCCAAGATCCATTTCGGCCCCTGGATGACCTACTGCAATCGTATTGAATCTGGCAACTGCACCTTTACCATCAAGGAATGCAGTGGGATAGGTCTGTATCGATTTTACCGGTTTTAATGCTATATAATTATTGATGAATGTGCCGCCTTCTTCAACTTTGATTTTTGTTCTGGGTCTTACTCCTATATCCTCTGCCCAGTTATGAATCATGGTAAATGTTAGCTTTCCGCCTTTTTTAACATACATCTCGGATATACCAAGATGCAGTCCACTCATAACTTCTTCCTTAGTGGTACAACCAGTAATGATTTCAAGTTCTGCATCTTCTTCCACTATTATGATATTATGAACTGTCTGGGATACACTCTTGTTACCCAGAAGCAGACAGGTCTGTACTGGAAGACTTTCCTTTTTTCCGGCATATGCTCGTATAAAATACCCGTCAGGTTGCTGGAGATAGGTTGCCGCAGTGTATTTATCAGCGTCTACAGGCACCAGATTCCATGAATAATCATCCAGCCAGTCGTATTTCTCAATCGCTTCACTTGTTGGTATAAGCTCTACATTTTTGCTTTTTGTTGAGCTGTAGGATACCGCATTGTTAAGAACCACAAGACTGCCAGACCTGCCCTCCCCAGATGGCACCACTCCTGTGTTAAGGAGCTGTTTTTGGGTTTTTTCATCCCATTCAGAGAGACTTTCTACCTGCTCTGCTTCTCTGGGTGCTATTTCGTATTCACTGAGGTCAAAATCCTGACCATATGAAGCTTTTTTTTCAAGAGCCTTCTCAGCTCTTTCCTTTAAGCTCTGTTTTAAGCTAGATTTAGTTTGCATCTGATACACTCCTCGTATCCCTGTGATTTGATTTCCTTCAAAAGTTCTCTTGGGTTACCAGAGCACATTATTTTGCCGTTGCACATTATATAACCCCTGTCTGCTTCAAGGTAATCAAGTATCTGACCTGTATGAGTAATGATAAGACCAGATTTACCTTTTATACTCCGCTCTCCGATACATCCCACATTTGCACGCAGCATTTCCTGGATTTTGGTACCCACTTTATTTATACTCACAAGGTCTACCCCTGATTCGGGTTCATCAATGAGATACATACAGGGATTTTGGGCTATCAGCTGTAACAGTTCTGAACGTTTTATTTCACCACCTGAGAAACCGACATTGATTTCTCTGTCCATAAAACGTTTCATATCCAGGTCTTCCGCAACTTTATCAATATCCATATTTTCTTTGGTGGTTGCCTTTATAAGACTGGATAGTTTAACCCCTGTCATATTAGGGGGTCTCTGCAGCATTATCCCAAGACCCTTTTTAGCTCTCTCATCGACAGAAAGATTGGTTATATCTTCACCATTGAAAAGAATCCGACCTTCAACAATTTTATAATCACTAAACCCCATTATGGTTCTTAAAAGCGCAGATTTTCCTGAACCATTAGGCCCAAACAGTACATTGGTATAACCAAAATCCACTGTTAAATTGACTTTGTTCAATATTTTTTGCCCGCCGTCAGCAGGCTCAACAGACAGATTTTCTATTTCCAGCATTGACATTGCGATATTCTCCCCTTGTTATGTTATAACGGGATTTGTTTAAAACGTATAATACATTAAAACGGCTATTGTTATTTCTGCAACATTAAATTGTTATACGAGTACTTAAATCAATCCCTGTATCAGATTAGATAGAACGAGATTATCAAATTAGCTCATAATTTCACCCATTCTAGTTTGATGATATTTTCTCATACATAATTTGCAAAAGAATTTGTTTCTTTAATTCCATTTTGCAAATTTGTCATCACGAGTAATTGATAAGCTACGAAATTCATGATTGAATACAGTTTCTTACTTGAATTGTTCAATCCTCTGATATCAAATTTAACTGTCCATTTTATGTTTTTGTGGATTCTTTCACATTCCTTTCTATATGAATAATCGTCATTGAATCCTTCATCTTCTATGTTTATGTTTCGCAAGTGCATTCCTACCTGCTTTACC
>NZ_JBKGYF010000141.1:0-2547 GCF_046546175.1 Methanohalobium sp.
ATGTAGAAAAGAAGGATCCAGATGTAAGAACTTTTACCTGTAAAAAATGCGGTCAAACTCTTTTAAGAGACAGAAACTAACTCGTTGGCTTTCACGTACCCTGTTGTCCCATCTTCTTAACCACAGATTTCACATTTAAAATTCAAGCGACTCTGGTTGTTTTTTGAGATGTGATTACAACGATTACAGGCTTGAAAAGTATAAGCCGGGTCGATAAAGAATTTGCAGACATTGGTTTACCATTACAAAAACAATTTTAGAAGCAATATTCATTCCATAAGAATATTTTTACCTAGTTTCCACTAAATCGTTATCAGGTTTGCTAATTTTAAGATTATGGTTTTAGTGATAAACATGACGTATCATATCCACTCCTCTCCCAATGTTTCATTTTCTGGCCATTCGACACTATCGCTAACTAGACATGCTTAAAAGGCGCTTCCAGTTTCTGCATCACCATTATATTCAATCATTTATATTAGCCTCTGGCTACAAGTACTTCTATAATGGAACTCCTCACTACTTTTTGTGCGACGCTGCCCATCATAAATCTTCTGAGCCCTGATTCCCCGTGTGTTCCCATTACAATCAGGTCGATATCATTATTTTCTGCATAGTCAATGATTTGTTCAGCAGGATTACCTTCAAGTAAATGCGTTTCAACATCTACACCGTTTTTATCACCGATTTGTTTTACTTCATTTGTAGTTTTTTTCCCTATTTCTCTTAGGTAGCGGTAGGCTTCTCGTTCCCATGGTGCATTTATAACATAAATTGCATGTACTTTAGCACCGGTCAATTTTGCAAATTCTATACCAGAATTGATTGCTTCTTTGGAGTTCTCGGAACCATCGGTAGCTATCAATATATTTCTATAATGTCCACTATTATCCATATACTACTCCCCTCATAAATTTAGATGGAAGGTGTATTTAATCTTATTTGTACTATCAAAAACAGTATTAATAAGAGATAGACATCATCCCTTATCTAACATTCGGGAAATTGTCCCGCTTTTCACTAACATTTGGTTCATAGACCTGTTGTTTGCTGCGTATCATTTCTTTTATTTTCCTTTTTTTCTCTTTTAAAAATTCAGGACTGGGACTGTTACCTCGCACAACAAGAACCTCTTTGTTGGTATTTCTAACTACCTTTTCAGCTACACTGCCAATCAAAAATTTTTGCAGTCCGGTTTTACCGTGGGTACCCATCACTATCAAATCAATATCATTTCTATCAGCAAAATCAATTATCATTTCACTGGGGTCACCTTCCAGCAAAACAGGCTCCACTTCAATCTCTGATTCATCTCCAAGCTGTTTAATATATTCGGTTGCCTCTTTTCCTTCCTTACTTAATTCACTATAGACTTCCTTCACCCATGTTTCCTGTGTGCCTCTTAACGTGAAACCAGTAGGAGCCATAACATATAAAGCGTATACTTTTGCCCCACTCAATCTTGCAATCTCAAGTCCTGAATCAATCGCACCTTCAGAATTTACAGAACCATCAGTTGCAATCAGGATTTTATCATATGATTTGTTTTCCATTATATTTCCCTCACAAACAAGTAAATAACCTGTATACTGACGTACTCCCACGGATAAATCCGTGGGGTTCTGTGGTCGGTGGGCGTCACACCGTTGCCACTTGCGGAGCGCCAGTACTCCCATCTGATACGTCTCTGTCTGCACCAGATTGACCACCTGGACGCAAAGCTATATTGAACGCCGCATTTACGTCTGCATGGTCAACGTGCCCACAATGAGGACACTTGAATGATTCACCGTATCTAATACCCAGATAACCACATCTACTGCAATTCTGTGAAGTATATTCAGGATTGATGTATTTAATTTTAACTCCAAGCAGCCTGGCTTTGTATTCCAACATAAATTGCAGTTGATAGAACGACCAGCTGTGCAGAGAGTATTTGAACGATTTTTTACATTTTGCTGAATCCCTTATACCTTTCAGGTTCTCCATCCTGATACCACAGTTATTGGCAGCAGCGGTTTCCACAATCTTGGAACTGATTTTATGGTTCAGGTCCCTGACAATCCTTGATTCTCTGTTATTGACCTGTAGTTTCCTACGCTCGTTTTTATATTTCAGATATATATGCTGTGCTTTTTTACCCAGTTTCCAGATTTTACCGGTCTTCGGGTTTGACATCACAGCTATATGTCCGGTTGTGTTCAGATCGACACCCAGATAATCCTCCGGTTCGATTTGCTCTCTCTCAGGTACGGTCACTGACACATAGACATATTTCTCACCGACTTCAATCTGGTTGATTTTTTCAAAATTATCAGGGAAATGGTACTTCAGTTTCAATTTCAAAGGTATTATCTTTATTGTTCTTTCGTTTCTTCTAAGTTCGATTTTTTGTTTAGGAATAGTCAGTTTAACACTGGTTACCTTTTTAGCGGTTTTGTCATTAGTGTATTTCTTGAGAATCTGATTTGAAATAGCCGAATTTAATCCGATATGCTTGACATCTTTAGATGAACGGGTACGATATTTGATACCATATTCGGCTAC
>NZ_JBKGYF010000142.1:0-2506 GCF_046546175.1 Methanohalobium sp.
TCATTCCAGAAACAGTAAATGTATACTCTGTTACTTGTTTTTCACCACCATCTTCATCTGCTGTGAAAAGCTTATCTTCAAATAAAGCAATATCAGTTCCTTCAGAAGCTCCAACGCTAACAATAGTATCGTTATGTGTATATGTGTTTTCTCCATCGACAATAGTCTTCTCAATATCCATCATAAAATAAAAACTACTCCATCCACCAAAATTTGCTGTTATATCATCGACTAATATAGATTGGGTTTCCCCATCACATATCTCATAAGAAGTAGTATTAATTGTATAGCTGGGTTCCTCTATTGCTAAAACCTCCTGTGTTTCCTGATCTCCATCACATCCAGCAGCATTGCTTTCGGTTACACCAATTGTGTAAGATGCCGCATCTTCAAAAATAATTTCGCGATAAGGTGCATCATTGTCTCCACTTGGAGGATCGATTATAACAGTTCCATTACCTGTTGTTTCTTCCCAACTAAAAGTTGATTCTATTCCTTGATCTCCATTGCTTTGAGATGGATCGTAAAGGTCAGGTAAACTATTTAATACAGGATCAGGTTCAACATAATAAGGTATGGTCATCCCTACTACAACAGAGTCAGTCTCAGCATCGGCTGAAGTTCCATCCATATCTTGCCAAGGAGCATTTTCTTGCGCAAAAGTAGCAGTAAAAGCAAATACTGCTGTCATTGTAAATAAGATTTTAAGTAGTTTTCGTGCTTTCATAATTCTAAAATTTAACATTTAACATTCATTAATTTTTTGGTTACTTAATTTTTGACAGATTTATAATTTTCATTATTAAACTCGCTTAATGTTACGCAAATATAGTTATTTGGTTTTTAAATAAAAACCTTGTTTGACAAACTCAATCTTTTACTATATCAATGAAGACTTTTTTGTCGTAAATGGTTGATTTTATTATAATCAATTCCAGTTATAACCAATTGAAAAGAATTGACATTCCATTCGAAAAAACGTAATTCATTATCAGTTTCTCCGGTAAGTGTATCTATCGGACTTTCCCTAATTCCATAAATCCTCATCGCTAAATTTTCAACCTTCCAGCATTCATTCTGGATATCCATTTGTGTCACCATATAACTTGCTAACGTTTTAGTTTTCGTACATTTTTCGTTTTAAAAAACGGAAAATTGTAATACTCCATTAATTTTCGGACAAATTTCATTGATTCAAATGAGTCTGAATCTTTCTTTCGATCGGATTCTTCCGACCAAAACTCTACCTTTTCTTCTCCTTTATGGATGTAAACATGTAGTAGATCGCCTTTTTTTTGCCTTTCAGGTTGTTGAGAGGCAGCATTCTTTTTCATTGACTCCAGTCTGTCGTTATCCACCAGATATTTAAGAAATGTTATTTTAGCTTCTTGATCCCACTTTATTGAAAATGTTGTATCCCTATTCTTTTCAGGGACAGACATGAAAACAGTCTGCTTTTTTGTATTCACCTCAAATACAGTTTCACCCTTCTGGTAAGCTTTTACATGTATATAAAAAGGCTCTGGTATCTTTCTTTCTTTACTCCTTGTTTCATCTTGTGCAAAGATGAGAGAGGGTATAATGAATAAAATAAAAAATATAGTCTGTTTGTAGCTCATAGTTTTAATCTCTGTTTAATTCAACCTGTATCATCAGTAAAATAATCTATTGGTCAAAATCGTTTGGTACATAGTACTGGTTTCCTGTTTCGGGCTTCCTGAACAATGTTACATCTATGCTATCCTTAGCACTGCAACCTGACTTATCCTTATTGATAACTTCTACCTCAAATGTATTGACAACGTGCGTAGTATCAGGATTCTCAGGTGGAATATGCAATGTTGTTTTAGAGGCAGGTGACTCCACGCTATCCGCTGGTGTCCATGAATACTCATATGTAGAAGACCCTGTGGGCGAGGTATTAGCATTTAATTCAACAGTATCACCATAACATACTGGATTTGGGGTTGCTGTGATATCCGGTTGGGGTGTTTCGTAAACGGTTACAACTGTGTCCACTGTTGTCTCACAACCGGAAACACCCTGAATACCCTCTGTCACCTCTACTGAAGCGGTTCCTTGATTTTGCCATTCAACCGACATAGAATATGAATTTGCTACACTTTCAATTGTGCCTCCAGCAGAAACATTCCATGAATAATAATGATCGCTCTCTTTTACAACATCATAAGTAATTAAAGCTCCTTCACAAACAGCAGTGTCTCCATTAATATCCGGAGAAGGAGGTGAATGGACTGTCACATCTACGGTATCTCCAAGCTCAGTACCTTCATTTCCATTCTTGTCCACAATTTTAATGGCATAATACTCACCATCTGCAGTTAGAGTGTCAATATCCAGCGGTGTGGAGCTAATGTCATAAAGCGTATCATTACCAATCCCGGGATGATGGTATACGAGTGTATCCCACGGGCTCTCTCCTGTCAAATTAAAACGTACGGTTGCTTTTTGTCCTTCGCAAATATCGGTTTCAACAGGATCGGGA